>JBLKON010000007.1:0-16442 GCA_047602725.1 Candidatus Woesearchaeota archaeon | reverse complement strand
ATTAAAGACAAAAGGTGTACCATCTAAAAAAGCATCTTCTTGAATAAATGATGCTTGAATAGGAAAACGTAAATCATAGGTAAAATGATACACATACATACAAAAGAATTCTAAAAATTGATTACCACCTTCTTGTAAACTTCCTTGCATCACTCCACCACGTGAAGGCCTAACCGTAAACTCCATACCATAAAAACTACTATAATCAAAACCAACATTAATACCACGACGTGCAACTTCAGAAGAAAAACCAGTATCTAAAAACAAATGATTAAACTCATATTGATCAACAGGCATGTTAGAAGGCACACGACCTTCTTCAAAGTCTTGCATACTTAATGTTGCAAAAGGTAAATAATCACGTTCTCTACGCAAAAAAGGAACATAATTCGTGTTTTGCACACGAATACGCGGTATATTTGCTTCCAACACTTCTTGAATACGCATTTGCACATTACGCTCTAACCACACAGGACGCTGACACGAAAAACGAATACCCGTTAAAGGCACACCATGATTGTTACCATAAGGTTCATCTCCAGCCATTAAATCAAACGTAACAATTTCTAATAACTTTTCCTGTCGTAATGATCGTACTAATTGTTCAGCTGTTTCAATAATAAACGGTAACGAAAAAGGTACGACTATCACAAAATGTTGTGACGTCAATACAACATCATCAACAATCTCTTCAAAATGATAATCCATAAACACCATTATATCTTCTTGATTAATTTCCACCCTAACTTCTGGTTCACTAATAACTTGAATAGGCATCCGTTGTAAACAAAACATAATGTCATCTTGAATAAAACGAGCTAACTCTTGCTCCATTTCTTGCATACTCGGCATCGTTTGCTCCACGCCCCACAACGGAGTACGCAAAGGCGAACCAGGAACAGACCCAATAGAAAGTGATGGATTAAAACGAATGTGAGGTGGCAAGTCAATATAACCTCCTTGCTGACCTAACAACAATAACCCCTCATAGGTAACATCCTCCATACATTGAGCAACATACGCTTCTAAAGAGGATGTAGGATTAGCATAGACTTTTGCACGCACATCAACCTCTTCAATTTGACTACGAAATAAAAAAAACAAACCTACTGCAAACAAAAGAACTATTCCTAATATGATAAAAAGCGTAACTTGACCTCTTTGAGACATACCTTAATTATCCAAAACACCATTTATAAATATTTAGGAAGATCATTCCATTATTATGTAATAAATACACATCAAAAACAAGACAAAATACACACATACTGTCCGTTTTTAACCTATTTTTTCTCACAATACAAGCATCATATGTAAATGAAAGTTCTCTTTTCTAGTTTGTAGGTGATACCATGAATGATACTAAAAAACTTCATAACACACAACACAAAAAAAAACAAACACATATACACACACAGCATCAAGTACAACATCTACCAGAACAGAAATATACTCCTAGTGTTTCTATGTCTGTATACACTATATTATTATGCTGTATAGCTCTCATCATAAGCGCCACCGTACAAGCAACCCCGCTTATTAGTGGTGTTATGTATAATCCACCTGGACCTGACACTGGTCATGAATGGGTTGACTTATACAATCCGCTTAACCAAACCTATACCGGATACTGTTCATTAGACTTTGGTGATGCCATTCGTGAAGACAAATGGCATGTACAATGGGAAGGAGTACTTACTATGCCACCACATTCTTTTATTATGATTGGTGATGAATTTACTGATTTTGATATACAAGCAGTCTTACGCTTACAAAATGGACCAGATGGTTTACGTCTTGTATGTGATGATAGTGAAGTGGATAAAGTAGGTTGGGGTGATATTCAATTTCCTGAATATTATTTAGGTGCGCCCATGTTAGATATACGAGAAGGTTTTGTCCTATCTCGAAAATTTATAGAGGGTATACCTCTCAACACACAACATAATGCCAACGACTTTGAAATGATTCATCGCGATCCACACAAAGCACAAGCACACCAAGAACAAGTTGGACTTATTGATATTATTTTAGATATTGCAAACAGTCCACCAACAATACATAACCTAACGTGTGACACCTTACTTATAGATGATGTATATCAAGTAACACTTTTATTGGATGCCCCAACAACTATTATCTGTACTATGACTGTACATGACGACAATGGACTAGAAGATATACTACATTACCAAACAATATTACAACATAACAATACACTCATACAACTCCAAGAATTCAGTATAGATACAACTACTCACATACAAGAATTCAGTATTGTGTTTGATAAGCAAAGTGCACCACATATCTACACACTAGATATAAGCATAAGTGATAGTAATGCAACCACAACCACAAGTGTAGACTTTTATATACAACCCATTATCGGTTTACACATCAACCCTAATACCTTGTCTTGGAATAATATTAGACCACTACAACGTGTAACACCGCAAACAGTTGTATTTGAAAACAAAGGACATACACCGTTACAATTATCATTACAAAACACCTTTGGAGATGTGTATTTTGAAATACATCAACAACAACACAACACAACATTACAAACAACACTAACACTTGATGGTATACTACAAGCACAGCAACAACGAAGTATTGACATTGAACCGATCTTGCAAAGAAGTATGTTACCACAACGACTTGAAGGAGCATTACTTATTCATATACAATAAAAAAAAATAAACAAAGCACATGCAACACAACCAAAAGGTACATACTATGCAACGCAACAAACATAAACCATTTAACTTTTTTTTATATATCTTTATATGTTGTATTTTTACACTCATACATCTTCAACACACCCATGCCTTACTTATATCACCTAGTACTATTCAACTAGGAGAGGTACTTCCTGCACAACAATATCCTATACATCTTTCGATTCTAGGACACAATATACATATACATAATCATTGTGACAACACGCAATATACCCCAAAAAAAACTAACGTACAATTTAATCTTACCATTCCTCAATATGCGCAACCAGGCATACAACATTGTAATCTCACCATTACCGAACAACAAGGTTCTATTACTATAATTTCTAATATTCCCATACATTACAACGTACAAACGTCCCCCAACCCCCATATGATACTCTTAACACACCCTATGATAAGTGAATATCATACTCCACTTCATATTCCTGTAACACTGTGGAACAGAGGAAATATAGTAGAAGACAAACAGTTATGCAGCAATGAACATTGTATACGTACCCTTATATATCCCCAACAAAAAAAAGAAGTGATACTCACATTACCTGCAATAATCAATGAATCTATACAACATCTTAGCATCCCCATACACTATGGAAATACAACCACTACAAGCCCTATACAATTCGTTCCCTTTGGTACACTTACCTATGCTGGTACATTACATGTACAACCAATATGTACACAAGGTGTTATACATGTTGATATACACTATAATCATACAGGAACGTATCAAGGTTTAGCCACATTTAATATTATTCCTCAACAACCTACGACAACTTCTCAAAAAAAAACACTTCATGATTTTACATATACAACACATGATAATACTACAGACAATACTCCACATGGTACTACAAACACTATGCATGCTTCTGCAACCCCCATCATACACCATCATCGTATACAACAAGGCATGCATCATGTTACTATACCTACATTATTGAGATGCACCAAACAAACATTTTTAGTACACCTCACTATGCAACACACCACAGCACATGCTCAACACGTAACATACACCCCCTCTTTACTTTCAGGACATATAATAAAAATGATACCAAAACAATCACTACAAACCTTTATCATAGCACTATGTGCTATAATACTACTTATAGGACTGGGTATATGGTGGTATAAAAAAACATAGTAACAAATAATAAGTACACAAAATAAGTAAACAAAAATTAATAAGTACAATAAAAAAGAAACTGTGTAGTAACATCATAGTTTTATAGTGACATTATAGTCCTATAGTAACATCATGTTTCGCTACTTTTTTTTATTCTAACCACTTATATCCTTCACGTTCTAATTTATCAAGTAATAAAATATCTCCTTGTTGTACAATAACACCATCTTTAATAACTAAAATAACATCTGGTTTGATATATTCCAAAATACGTTTATAATGGGTAATCACAACAACCGTTTTTTGAGGAGTAAAAAAATGGTTAACTCCCTCAGACACTACACGTAATGCATCAATATCTAATCCAGAATCTGTTTCATCCAAAATAGCTAATTGAGGATTCAGCATTAATAACTGTAACATTTCAGCCTTTTTTTTTTCTCCCCCCGAAAAACCATCATTAAGATATCGTTGAGCAACTGCTTGATCCATATGCAACAAGTCCATATTTTTTTTAAGCATTTTTTTATACTCAAGCAAACTCATTTTATCTTTAAGTAAGGTACGCAAAAAATTTGTTATAGTAACTCCTGGAATTTCTGCTGGATATTGAAATGATAAAAAAACACCTTTTTGAGCACGTTCATCAACAGGCATATCCACAAGTGACTCTTGTTGATACAACATATCTCCTTGTGTAACAACATAATCCGGATTTCCCATAATCGTATTTGCTAACGTACTTTTTCCTGAACCATTAGGGCCCATTAAAGCATAAATCTTTCCTTGTTCAAATGTAACATTCAATCCTTTCAAAATAGGTTTGTCTTCTATATCTACATGTAAATTTTTTATCTCTAACATTATTTCACCTTTGCTTCATTTAAGTATTGTAAGTTTTATTATGTAATGTTTTATATGCAATATTTTTTTATTCAATGTTTTATGTTCTTTTTTATTATTCAATCTTTTATGTTCATGCTTTTATTATTTACTTTTACATATTATTATTTACTTTCATATATTATTATTTTACTTTTACATATTTTCGTAATGTTTGTATTGCTTCTTTTAATACCTGTATACACCTATCAATATCTTGTGTGGTAGTATACATATACATACTTATACGCAACACTCCCTTACTATGTAAACGAGCAATGAATGGCATCGCACAATGATGTCCAGCACGCACACATATATTATGTTGTGCAAGTATAACAGCAACATCATGAGCATGAATATCATCCCATCCCAAACTAATAATAGAAGTAGGATGTGGTGCAGAAAAAACATGAGTATCTTCTAACAACTTACACTGCTCACGTGCATATGTATGTAATGCATGTATATGTTCAGTTATTGTACCCATACCAATGTCTTGTATACACTCAATAGCTGTTGCTAACCCAATTGCTTGCACAATAGGTGGAGTTCCAGCTTCAAATTTAGTAGGTATCATATTAAAAACAGCATCCTGTTCAGTAACATGACTCACCATGTCGCCACCAAAAAATGCAGGATCCATTGTTTCTAAAAGCGCTTGCTTTCCATATAGCACACCAATACCCGTACTTGCCCCTAATTTATGACCTGAAAAACATAAAAAATCACAATCAAGCTCAGCAACATTAATGTGTTGATGCGCTACTATTTGTGCAGCATCTACTAGCACATAAGCTCCCTGAGCATGAGCATGGGTACACACAGCTTGCACCGGCATAATTTCTCCTGTCACATTTGACATGTGGGTAAGTACAACTAATGCAGTACGAGGAGTAATAGCTTGTACAAAAGCATCATAATCAAAACAACCTTGCTTGTCATGCACCACAATTAGGTTCATATTATGACGTTTAGCAAACTGTTGCCATACTACCATTTGTGCATGATGTTCAAACACACTTATGACAATATCTGTACGCATCTGTGTATGGTCTTTGTTGTCTTGTATGTGTTGCATATTTTGGACATACTTTTGTTTTTGTAATAACGATGGAATACTATAAGCCAACATATTAATTGCTTGTGTCGTACCACTCGTAAAAATAACTTCATTACCTTGTGCACCAATAAAATGAGCAACCTGCTGTCGTGCTTGTGCATACGCTTCACTGATATGTTGACTTAATGGATACATTCCTCTATGAATATTAGCATAATGCATATACCAATACTGCTCAACATCTAATACCTTTCCAAATTTTTGAGCACTTGCTGCACTATCCAAATAGACACAAGTTTTATCTTGTAAAAAAGGAAAATAACCTTGCATCATTTCTTGAGAAACAACCATATTTACCCATCCACCAAAAATGCATCAATAAGCATCTGTTGTGCTTCACTGCGTTGCATACCACGACTCATAAGATAAAAAAGTTGTTGTTCATCTAATGAACTAATAGTTGAACCATGACTACATTTAACCTGATGATTATGGATTTCTAGTAAAGGAATAGCATCTGCTTCTGTATGTGTACCAACAACCAACAAATCTTGTTGTTGATACCCTTCACTATCACTGGCTTGTTGAGTAATTTGAACCAACCCACGAGCAACTGTTTTTGCATGACTTGCAACAACTCCTTTATGTTGTAAATCAGAAAATGTTTGTGCATGACTATGAATACTTGCAGCATAACAATCTATTATTTCATGCTCACGAGCATAAGACATGGTGTGAATATCTGTTTTAGCTTGCATCCCAACTAAATCAACAATATGTTCAACACTTGCATATGCACTATGGTGTACCTTGGTATGTACTAACAAATAAGCTCCTTGTTGCACCTTAGCTTTCATATACAAATGCATACAATGTTGCTTGTCAACATCACTACTAATTGTAGCGTGAGCATCTTGATGTACAGTTATACATACTTGCGGTGCTACATACGTACTATGCTTTTTATCTCCTTGCAAACATAACGTGACTTGTGCTTGTACACAAGGTAAAAATTCAATAAACAATAAAGGAATACTGTGATTAGTAGTATCTTTTTGGGTAATAACATACGTTCCATCCTTTTCAATAAGTATACGTTGTACACTCGTTGCATGTTGCACATGTAACGCATGTAAACTATGATCTTGGTCAGTAAACCAGATATATTGTTGTACATCTTTAACAAGTTGTATGTCAACATCACCACTAAAAAAATCATGAGCACTACACGTTACATCCTTTAATTGCAGTGGTGGTTTAGTAATAATACTTAAACCATGCTTATAGTGATGTTGCTTCATCCCAAAGAACCCTCCATCTCTAATTGGATTAATTTATTTAATTCAACAGCATACTCTAAAGGCAATTCTTTAACAATAGGTTCAATAAAACCAGACACAATCATTTGAGTTGCTGCTTCTTCATCTAAACCACGACTCATTAAATAAAACAATTGTTGAGCACTTATTTTTCCTACGGTTGCTTCATGAGAAACTTTTGCTGTTGGTTCTCTAATATCCATATAAGGATACGTATTAGATTGAGAAATATTATCAATCATTAACGCATCACACTCTACATTAGCACGAGCACCCACTGCACCTTTACCAATCTGTAACAATCCACGATAACTTGAAATACCTCCTGCTTTACTAATAGACTTTGAAGTAATAGTACTACTGGTATATTTACCAATATGATGCACCTTACATCCCGTATCTTGATGTTGTTCTTTTCCTGCAAACGCTATACCAATAAAATCTGATTTAGCATAATCACCCAATAAAACAGAGGTAGGATATAACATAGTAACACCACTGCCCATATTACCATTAACCCATTCAATAATACCGCCTTGTTGCACTAATGCACGCTTAGTATTCAAATTGTATGTATTTTTACTCCAATTTTCAATACTAGAATAACGAGCGCGAGCACCCTTAAGCACATGTATTTCTACACATCCAGCATGCAAAGAATTTTCTGTATATACCGGAGCACTACAACCTTCAATATACTGCACTTCTGCGCCTTCATCAACAATAATAAGCGTATGTTCAAATTGTCCACCTTTTCTTGCATTCATACGAAAGTACGCTTGCAAAGGTTGCGTTAACTTTACACCTTTTGGAATATAAATAAACGTTCCCCCACTCCATACTGCTCCATGAAGTGCAGCAAATGCATGCAAAGAAGCAGGCACACACGTAGTCATAAAATATGTTTTAACTAACTCAGGATATTGTTGTACAGCTTCATCACAATCCAAAAAAACAACACCTAACTCTTCCCATTCTTTTTTTAAATTATGATACACAACTTCAGAATCATATTGTCCACCAGTACCTGCCAGCACACTACGTTCAGCCTCTGGAATTCCTAATTTTTCAAACGTTTGTTTAATGTCCTCAGGTACATCATCCCAGCTATGCGCGTTTTTTTTTGCATCTGGTTGAATAAAATAATGAATTTGAGATAAATCTAAAGATGACAAATCCGGTCCCCATGTAGGTATAGGTAACGTATGAAACAACTTCAAAGAAGCTAACCTTTTTTCTAACATCCATGCAGGTTCCTGTTTTGCTTGAGATATTTTTCGTACTACATCTTCAGTTATACCGATATCTGTTTTAAATCGCACACGCTCAACATTAGCGTGATCATATCGACTTCGATCAATGTGGGGAAGTTGTGTATCACTCATGTTTTACCTCGATAATACGTCTCAATAATTCGTATTATTTAATATTTAATATAATATATAACAGCGTCTTAACAATAGTGAATTTTTAATCATTTATAAATATTTAGGATGATATAAATTTTTGTATCTTTGTCCAAGGTCATAGGATTTGTCCCCCCCTTTGATAAGTGTATAGATCATACAAACAAGTACATCACAAAAATACATTACTAAAAGTACATCACCATAAAACAAATACATCAGTATAAAAATACATCAATATAAAAGTACATCACAAGTAGAAAAATTATACAATAACATATTTAAATCCAAAAAACATAACAATCGTTATGCAAACATTACCTCAAGAATTTGAAGTCTGGTATGTCATTCCTGCGCTACGCAGAGCTCTTAGCATTGCACTTATTGATAATCATAAGTTAAAACAAAAAGAAGTTGCCCAACTCTTAGGTGTCTCTGAAGCTGCTATATCACAATATCGTACCACCAAACGAGCTCAACAATTGCAATTTAATGATAAAGAACTACGTACCATTACACAATACGCAAAAAAAATGCATACACAACCACAGCAATCACACAAGTTGTTTTATGAACTCACACAAACACTAAAAGCATCTATGAGTGTGTGTCAATTACATAAACAATTAGATAAAAGTTTACCAGCAAAATGTACATTATGTAATGCTACACATTAATGCGCTGAACTTTATGTTTTTTTTCTAAATCATCAACTATAGCAACAGGAAGTGAAGCAATATCCTCTTCCATAAAAGGACCAAAATCTTCTCCTTCATGGCTAAATGCAACAACTTCATCTAAAAATCGAACCAAAACTACATCATCATCCACTGGTTGCACCGTCACTTGTTGAGCAACTTTACCAGATAATAATGTTTCTAACATGTGTTTACGTTGTACTTCAAATTTATCCACTAATTGTTTAAAAAATTCCTTTTCATCTATATGAATACCTGCTGTATCAACAACAGTAGAACTCGTACGACTTTTATTCATAGCCAAACTCACTATTTTTTTTTCACGTAAATCATAAATCATCTTCACAATCTTTTTTGCATTAGCTAATTGTTTAGATGCATCTTCAAATTCTTTTTGTGCAAAAACAGAATCTCCACTCATATTTTTTTGAATAATCTGTAATTTTTGATGCATATATAATGCTACATTACTATAAAAATCAGCAGGCAATTTTTGTAAAGCAACATTATTTTTTTCCAAACGCAACTGTTCAAAAAGCATTTCATACGTCAATGGCACTTTGCGCTGTTCTTGATCCATACCAAACGTAAACCGCTCTGTTTTTATATACTTTTAGGATATAAAATAGTAAAGAAAAGATATAAAAAAGAAAAAAAGAACATAAAAAAGAGTAAATAATCCACACTTTTTATATATTTTCTATGTACTTTCCATATATTTTCTATATAAAAAATATAAAAAAGAATACAATATCATGCAATACTATACTAAAACCAAATACAACGTATACATACAACCTATATACAACAAATAACTAAAAACACATTAAAAACCATCCACGACTTTTATAAATAAACCCAATTTCACAACACTATGGAATTTAGTTTTGAACTCATAAAATTTCACGAAAAAAAGGAACATGTCCGCTGTTTTTTTATGACCAACTTTTATTTTGATGTCCAAAAATCCTACCTAGATGCACTAGGACCATGGTACGTCCAAGATCAAAAATTATACTTAGATACTGCTGATGCTCAGCAATTAGTAGACACCATTATTGAAAAAGGATTACAAGAACTATATTGTACAGTAACTAAAAATCCTACTATCTATTTACATAGAAATTGTGGTATTCCACTTATTGGTAACGGAGGTTTTGGTGTAGTTGATAGAGGAACAAATATTATAGAAATCAAACCTGTCACCGGATGTAATTTAGGATGTACGTATTGTTCATTAAGTGAAGGAACTAACCTAAAAAAACGTGAATTTTTAATCGAAGCAGACTATCTAGTAGACTATATTACATTAGTCTTAGAACAAAAAGATTTACTCAAACCAACTGATGATGTAGAAATTCATTTTGCCGTACACGGAGAACCCTTTATCTATGGAGATATGTTGTATTTGTGTAAAGAAATTAGAAAAATTCCTTCCGTTAAAATTGTTTCAGTTGACACCAATGGAACGTTTTTAACCCCAACGTATATTGATGAGCTTGCTCAAGCAGGCATGACGCGTATTAATTTATCTTTAGATTCTATGAATCAACAAAAAGCAAATACAATAGCTGATCGTTTTTTTCCCTTACAAAAAATTTTAAACATTGCAAAGTATCTTTCTAAGCATCCTCATATGCAATGCCTTATTGCACCTGTCTGGGTTCGAGGACTCAATGATGAAGACATGGAACATATTTTAAATTTCTGTAAAGAACATAATATTGTATTAGGGATTCAAAATTATTTAAATTATAAAGGAGGACGTTATCTTAATAAACAAGATGATTGGCAAACGTTTTTTGACAAATTAAAAGTATTAGAACAAAAACATAATCATAAATTAGTATTTGACTTTTACAAAGATTTTAACATTCGCCCTGTACAACAAATTCCTAAACCTTTCAAACGCAAACAAGTTATTGCAGCAGTCATTGCCTGCCAAGGCAGACATGAAGCTGAAATGCTTGCTGTTGCACAAGATCGTGTGATTACTATTCCTAAATGTAGTAAAAAAATCGGTGATAGAGTTAATGTACGTATTACTGGTGATAAACACAATATTTTTTGGGGAGAATTAGTGTAAACACGATTGATAAAAAGCATCTAATTCAGATACTAACTCACTAGGTTTTTGTTTTGTCACATTAAACATAGGTTTTCCAAAAACAACTTTTGGAGGGTGTCGTAATGTTAACTCCTTTTCTAAACTTTCTATTGAACATTTTGGTTTACAACCATCATATACATCATGAGAATACTGCAAACCAATAGGAACTACTGTTAATGGACATGATGTATCTCCATAAAGTTTTACCATAAGTTGTACACATTTTACCACCTGTTCATCAACAAGGTAAGGTGGATCTGTATACCTATTACATCTTCCGGGTGTTGAAGATATCCAAAAAGATGTACCTTTTGATTTTGCCACTTCTTGTGTGAGTGATTTTGCGTTGAATAAACGTAAAGTTTCAGGAAGTTGCTCTCTATCAATAAGATTAGGCCTGTGTAACACTAAAGGATCTAATAAAGACAAAAATTCATTCATTACTGGATCAATATACAAGTTAGAACCAATAATGGGACGTACAGGAGGTCTTTCCACATTACCATTAGATATTGTTTGATATGCAATATTCTTATATGCATGCATAAAAGACAAAAAATCAGGAAAAATATGGGGATGCATAGATACAAATAAAGCTGGCTGTGTAAAATGTGTTGTATCTTGACAAGTATCAGAAAAATGCAATTGAATGTGCATCTGCTCAAATGCTTTTTGTTCAACTGTCTCTTCTATAAATGCTTCTAATCTTGAACTATGGGGAAACTGATGTATCACGCCATTTGACTGAGCACAACCATTGGATACTTGTACTTTTTCTAATGCTTTTTTTATACCATCAAGATTAGATACGTTAAACACCATTATGAAGGTGCTAAAACCAATATTTAAAAACATTACGCCAACATTTATAAAATGCCAAAGATTAGTACCATCTATGAAAGCAAAAGAACTCAAACAAACATTTTTAGCATTTTTTGAACAACAACAACATGCTATTATCCCCTCAGCAAGCCTTATTCCTGACAATGACAATACGGTATTATTTACCACAGCTGGTATGCAACCATTAACTCCTTATTTAATGGGACAACCGCATCCTTTAGGAAAACGCATTGCAAATGTACAAAAATGTATTCGTACAGGTGACATTGATGATGTAGGAGACGCAACGCATACCACCTTTTTTGAAATGTTAGGAAACTGGTCACTAGGAGATTATTTTAAAAAAGATTCAATTACATGGAGTTTTTTATTTCTCACACAGCATTTACACATTCCTGTGAATCGTTTAGCTGTCACCTGTTTTGAGGGAGATACAAATTCTCCAAAAGATGAAGAATCAGCTGAAATTTGGAAATCATTGGGTATTCCTGCACAACGTATTGCATTTTTAGGAAAAGAAGACAATTGGTGGGGACCGGTAGGAACTACGGGACCATGTGGACCTGATACAGAAATTTTTTATTGGAAACGCAATGACATTCCTGCACCTGCTATCTATGATCCAACAGATAACAATTGGGTTGAAATTTGGAATAATGTGTTTATGCAATATGAAAAACTAAGCGATGGTACACTCATTGAACTCAAACAAAAAAATGTAGATACAGGCATGGGAGTAGAGCGAGTAACTATGGCTTTACAAGGTAAAGATGATGTGTATGCAACTGAATTATTTACCCCCATTTTTGAACAACTCACTCAACTCAGTAACAAAGCATATACACAACAAACACAAAAAAGTTTTAGAATTATTGCTGATCACATGCGCGCTAGTGTATTTTTATTAGGTGATGAACGCCAAATTACTCCTTCTAACACGGACCAAGGTTATATCTTACGACGTTTTATTCGTCGCACTATTAGACATGGTTTATTGTTAGACTTGCAAACATCATTTACACACACACTTGCACAAACTATTATTGAAATGTACCAAGATGAATATCCACGTTTAGCTCAAAAAAAAGCATTTATTGTGGAACAATTAGAACTTGAAGAACAAAAATTTAGAAAAACTATTGAAAAAGGTATTCAAGAATTTAATCGCGTTGCTCAAAAATTACAAGAGCATAAACAAACAATGATTTCAGGAAAAACAGCGTTCTTATTATTTCAATCGTATGGTTTTCCTTTAGAAATGATTCAAGAAATAGCTGAAGAACAAAAACTATCAGTAGACATACAAGGTTTTGAACAAGCATATGAAACACACAAACAAGCTTCTAAAAAAGGTGCTGAACAAAAATTCAAAGGTGGTTTAGCTGACGATTCTCACATGACTATTAAATTACATACAGCTACACACATTTTAAACCAAGCATTACGTAATGTAATAGATAAAAATATCACTCAAAAAGGTTCTAACATTACACCTGAACGTTTACGTTTTGATTTTAATTTTGATCGCAAATTAACGCCTGAAGAACTCACAGCTATTGAAAACGAAGTAAATCGTGTTATCAATTTACAACTAGACATTAGCACATATGAAACAACGCCACAACAAGCACAACAACAAGGTGCACAAAGTGAGTTTGGAGCACGCTATCCAGATAAAGTAACCGTGTATGATGTAGGTACATACGCCAAAGAAATTTGTATGGGACCTCACGTTAACAACACCAAAGAATTAGGACATTTTAAAATCATTAAAGAAGAAGCGTCTGCAGCAGGCATTAGACGCATAAAAGCTATTTTACAATAGTAACAAGAATTTTTAAAAGCAATCAACCCAAACTAGACTATGGATGTATTGTTAGCACTTATTCCCATTATTTGTATTGTCATCTTATTACTTTTCTTCAAAAAACCACTGTTTGCCGTTGCTCCTTTTACCTACCTTATTACTGCAGTGATTGCATTACTTGTTTGGCAAATGACGTATGCTTATTTTTTAGCTGCATCTACACGCGGTCTTCTTATTGCTATTGACATTAGTATTATTATTTTAGGTGCACTTTTCTTTTTACAATGGCTCAAATCCATTGGTTTATTAGCACAATTAGAACACGTATTTACGCATTTACACCCTGATAAACGCGTACAAGCAATTATTCTTATTTGGTTTTTAGGAAGCTTTATTGAAGGAACTGCAGGGTTTGGTACTCCAGCTGCAATTGTAGCACCTTTATTAGTAGGACTTGGTTTTTCTCCCGTCTTGGCTGTAGCTATGGCCCTAGTAGGAAACAGTGCTGCAGTAATGTTTGGTGCAGTAGGAACACCCATTCGTGTAGGTTTTGAAAGCCTGCAAACAGAGGGTGTTGCTCAAAGTGCAGCACTTATTAATGCACTACCAGCCATGCTTGTACCTCTTTTTATTATTGGTATGATAACGTATTATCACAAACAACATAAACAAGAATTTTTTGACATGGTACCCTTTGCTCTATGGTCTGGGTTTTGTTTTGTTGCATGTACGTATGCTGTTACATTTTTAGGACAGGAATTCCCTTCGCTTTTAGGTCCTCTACTAGCAGCGGGCATTGTGATTTATACCACCAAAAAAGAATGGTTTACTCCTAAACGTGTATGGAAATTTACATCTACTACACTTAAACAAACATTACCTTTAAGCTATGTTATTATGCCTTATGTATTTGTTATTGGTTTTTTATTTTTAGGACGTTTTACCCTGCAAGCATATCCTATTGAACTTTTTGGAGTATTAGTACACAAAATAAATACCTTTAATCCCGGTTTTGCTTTTTTTGTTGCAGCACTGCTCTATTCCATTATTTTTTCTCACCAGCTCAAACATATGACACAAAGTGTGCAACATGTTGGACATATTATTATCAAACCATTTATTACGATTTTATTTATTACAGGACTAGTGCAAATCATGATGCACTCGGTACACAATATGTCGGGAAAAATAAGTATGATTGCAACTATTGGTAGCATTATACAACACCAAAGTATTGTCTTTTTTGCTCCAGCAATAGGTGCGTTTGGCTCTTTTTTAAGTGGAAGTTCCACAGTGAGTAATATCTTATTTGGGGCACTCCAACAAGACACTGCTCTAGGGTTAGGTATTTCTGTAACACTCTTATTATCTCTACAACTTATTGGTTCAGCAGTAGGTAATATGATTTCTTTAACTAATTTAGTAGCAGCTCAAGCAACAGTACACTTGCAAAATCAAGAAGCAACGTTGCTTAAACTTATTGCGATTCCTTTTTTACTCTACATTGTGCTAGCTGGATTAGTTGGTATGATAGTGCATCTTTTGGCATAAATATACGCTACGTAAATTACCTATACAATACCGATACATATAATAATACGTCCATTAATAAAAAAATGCTCGTTAAGTATATAAAGTACAAGTATCCCCCACAACTATGCAACAATTTAAAGTAGGACTCGAAATTCATGGCTACATTGACATTCCACAAAAACTCTTTTGCAATTGCCCTATTGATCATAATGCTCCTGCCAATACCACCATTTGTCCCGTCTGTACAGGGCAACCGGGTGCAAAACCCATGGCAACCAACGTACAAGCTGTACAAAAAGCAATACATATTGCCCAAGTATTAGGATGTACAGTAAACAAACAACTTATTTTTCAACGTAAGCATTATTCTTGGCCTGACTCTCCTAACAATTATCAACGTACTATTTCTGGCACCTATGCCTTTCCTGTTGGACAACAAGGTATGTTTGAACACATACGTATCACACAATGTCATTTAGAAGAAGATCCTGCACGTTGGGATCCCAATACAGGACAAGTAGATTATAACAGATGTGGATATCCTTTAATTGAAATAGTAACTGAACCAGATTTCACCTCTCTTGAACAAATTCGTGTATGGCTTGAAGATCTTGTAACTGCACTTAGTTATATTAAAGCAATTAACAAACAAGCAGGTATCAAATGTGATGTTAATGTATCTATTGCCCCTGATTATACACGTGTTGAAGTAAAAAATGTACATTCCTTTTCTGGCATCTTACAAGCTGTTCAATATGAAGTGAATCGTTTACAACAAGAAGGTATTGAAACACAACATACGCGCATGTGGTCTGATGAACAACAAAAAACTATTTTTATGCGTAGTAAAGAAGATGCAGCTGACTCTATCTTTATTAGTGATCCAGACTTACCAACTATACACG
>JBLKON010000006.1:0-17517 GCA_047602725.1 Candidatus Woesearchaeota archaeon | reverse complement strand
AAGAATACACCAGTCTCTGGGATATGAGACACCTGCGCACGTTTTTTTAGGTGTCAAGTCAATTTAGGATAGAACAGAGCATGGTGAATCCTTTAACATTATTAAAACTGCTCAAGATGTACATATGGTACAACTCTTAGTAGATTATTTACAATCTATTGAGTATTGGCATGATTTGGATAGTGGTATGTGGGAAGAAGATGAAGAAATACATGCATCAAGTGTTGGTGCTTGTGTAGCTGGCTTACTTGCTGTTAAAGATATACAAGGTATTCATGTAAACCAATCATTAATCGATAAAGGTAAACAAATGCTTGCACACTTATTACCACGCGAATCGCAAAAGAAATTTGTTGATATGGCACTGTTATCACTTATCTATCCATATCACGTAACCACAAAAGAACAAACACAAGCTATTTTAGAGCATGTAGAATATCATTTAGTAAAAAAACGTGGAGTTATACGATATAAAAACGATTATTATTACAACAAGAATCCTGATGGATATTCTGAAGAAGCTGAATGGACTATGGGATTAAGTTGGCTCAGTATTATTTATCAACAATTGGGTGACACGCAAAAAGCTAAAGAATATTTAGATAAAGCATTAGAAACAGTCAATGAACAAGGTGAAGAGCCTGAATTATATTTTTCTAATTCAGATAAGTATAATGAAAATTCTCCTTTAGGTTGGGCAGAAAGTTTATTGGTTGTTGCTATTCACGATTTTATTGAAAAAGAAAAATTAAGGTAAATAGGGTCGTAATACACCTAGTACTACTCGATTAAATCTAGCATATACCTCATCTGGAGTACCATGACCATCAATACTTCGCATAATATATGGCTTTTCTGTTTGAGGATTAGTATAAGCATTTAATTCGTTTAATAAAGTATGCAATGCTCGATCATAAAATTCATTTCTAGTGTCAATAGCTTCTGGGTTATCATCAGCACGACCTCTACTACCTCTTAAAATTCTTGTTTTAGCCTCATCAGAACTTACCTTAATTTCTATAGGATCTGTTACTTGATAACCTGTTGATTGAGCCTGTTTTAATAACAATTCTTCAAATTGACCACGTGTTCTTAACCATCCACTAGCTAAAACAATACCATCTACTGATTTTAACGTGTCGTTAACAAAAGGAACTAACGTTTCAGTTTTCAATTGCCCACCTGACTGCATAAAACGAGCTGTTTTAATCCATGCAGATGATTGTGCATGATTACCATATAAAGGTTCATCTGAACCATACATTAATTCAGAAGCAGTTACACCAACTTTGGAGGGTACAGACAAACTAGCCAATTCTCTTTCCATATCCCCAAGTACTTCATTTAATTTACCCCTAATCATATCACCAGTTCCAATAACTTGAACATTATTAGGAATATAATCTTCTGCAAATCTATGTGCTAAGGTATCCTTTCCACTACCAGGTCTTCCCATTATAGGTACAATAACTTTCATTTTTTCATCTCCATCTTCATGCACCAACACGGAAAAAACATCCCTTTATAAAACTACTCTTTTCACACTGTTTTTTTTTGTCAAACATACAACAAGACTACGTAAAAAAACAATAATTACTTTCACTATCTTTAAAAACAGTACTTTTTTTTAGCTTAACAGGTGAAAACTTTATGGTAGAAATAAACAAACAAGCACCTTCTTTTGAAGAAGAAGCGTACATAAACGGAAAAACAAAAAAAATTTCTTTACAAGACTATCACAACAAATGGGTTATTTTATTTTTTTACCCCGCTGATTTTACGTTTGTGTGTCCAACAGAATTAGGAGAATTAGCAGACCATTATGAAACATTCAAAAAACTCAACACCGAAATTATAAGTGTAAGTACTGATACTGCTTTTGTGCATAAAGCATGGCATGATCATTCGCCAACTATTAAAAAGATTCAGTTTCCTATGCTTGCAGACCCAGCACGACGCGTATGTGAAGCATATAAAACACTTATACCTCATGATGGTTTATCTTTACGCGCAACTTTTATTATTGATCCACAAGGTATTGTAAAATCCATAGAAATGAATGATAACTCCATTGGAAGAAGCGTAGAAGAATTGTTGCGAAAACTACAGGCTGCTCAATATGTAGCCGAACATGATGGAGAAGTATGTCCTATGAACTGGAAACCTGGACAAAAAACACTTAAACCAGGTATGGACTTAGTGGGAAAAATTTAATTTTTTTTACTTCTAGAGGTATATACCCTAACTTTTTTTACTCATTTAAGGAAATGTACACCCCGTTTGTTGCGCTAACACATCAAACTCTAAACGTCCCGTTAATACACTTCCATCAGCAAATTCCCAATGAGGAACCGACGTTACACCCGCATCATTACATGCTTGTTGCGCAGTAGAACATTCAACATAAGGTAAATGACGTTGAGATCTTCCAAACATCTCTTTTTGCGTATTACAATGTACACATGTATATAAACCATAAAATTTTGCTCCACTATCACTAATACATTGTGCAAACTCGTCATAAGGACCTGGCATATTTTGGAATGCATGTAATGCATATGCTGCTCCTATAAACACAAGAACAATCAAAAGAGTTATTCCGCCTAACATACTATATTTTTTAGTATAGTATAAAGGGTCTATTTTTTTAAGATGTTGCACATAAGCATCTTTAGTGTGAAAAGATTTTCCTGTTTTTTTACATGTGTATTTTTTCATACAAATATCCATGTTGTCATTATTTAAATAGATTGTGCAATATGGGTAGTAAACCTTTTTAAGCATATCACATTGCTATAAGTATATGTACACGATTATCATTGCACATCCACCAAACACACAAAGTCATTGTCGCTATATGTTTACTCAACTACAACAAAAACTTGGTCAAGCACATATTATTGACTTATATGCTGACACATACAACCCATTATATGATGAATCTGATGATGTATTAACAAAAAAATATAAAGCGTATATTAAAGAGTCTGATAAACTTATTTTTATTTATCCGGTGTGGTGGAATGGCCCTCCTGCTGTTATGAAAGGTTTTTTTGATAGAGTAATGAGCCAAAAATTTGCCTTCAAATATGTGCAAGTTCCTTTTTTGGGTTTTGGTAGACCTGTTGGTTTGCTACAAGGAAAAAAAGCAGTAGTCATTACTACGTCTGGCTCTCCCAATTGGATTCATACATTATTTCAACAACGTCGTGCTGGATTAAACGCTACTTTTGATGTCTTACATTTTTGTGGCATAAAAGCCAAATTATATCATTTGGGTAATGCAAGACCATCTCATTATCAAAAAAATATGGTAAAAATGCAGACTTTAGTAAAAAAAACGTTACGATATTTGAAATAAGTATACTCTTACTGCTTCAAATGATTAACAATAATATTATATGCAAAGCGTTTTATTTTCTGTTCAACCTCAAAATGATAATGATAAATCGTCAACTCACACACATATTCAATTAATTCATCTTTGATAAACGTAATATGCACACTAATATCTTTAGCTTGCAAATGATGTGCAAACTGCTCAGCAAGTGTTACTTGTAATAACTGCTCTAAAGCTTGCATATCAAAAGGTTTTTTTGCACTAAATTCAAGACTTAAAATTTTTGTTTTAATACTACTATAATTCACCACTTCTTTACTATATACCGTTGTATTAGGAATAAATACTTCTTCACCTTGTGGTGTTTCTAATGTCGTGTTAATAAAATCAATATCTTTAATCCGCCCCTTATACTCACCAATACGTACATAATTATTAATACGAAAATCTGTAGAAAGCATAATAACAATACCTGCTAAAAAATTAGCAATGTGTTCCTTAAATATTAACACTAAAGCAACAGCAAAAATACTCATAGACGTTAACAATTCTTTAATTTCAATACCTAATAAATACAAAAACACTATAAAAAATAAAGCATGCGAAATAATAAACGTCATACGTTGAATAGAAAGCGTCACATTATCTTTATGTATATGATCATAACGATGACGTCTTTTATATACTTTTATTAACAACCATTGAATATAAAAAAAACCCACATGAATGACAACATACGTAAAGACTAAAGAAAATAAAAAAGAAAGCAAAGGATGTGCAAAAGGGGTAAAAAACCAATAGATACCAAAAATTAAAGCCAATAACAATAATTTGCTATGAGATTGCAATATCATAAGATTTAATAAGCATAGTAATTTTTAAATGTTCTTATGGAGGTATCATTATTTTTAGCATTTGCTGCAGGGGTACTTTCTTTTCTAAGTCCCTGTGTATTACCTATTATTCCAGGATACATAAGTTATATTACCGGTAAGCAACACAAACATGTATTAGCACACACCTTACTTTTTTCATTAGGTTTCTTACTCGTATTTGCTCTTATGGGGTTCATTTTTTCTTATTGGTTATCTGCTACTTCTTATGAAGTACGTACGTGGTTAGCAAAAATTGGTGGTTTTATTATTATCCTATTTGGCATCAGTATGGTAAGTACCCACTCCTTTTCATGGATGCATAAACATACACATTTTGGTAAACAAGGCTCTTTTGTGGGAAGTTTTGTGTTAGGTTTATCATTTGCTTTAGGATGGAGTCCATGCGTGGGAGCAATATTAGGAAGCATTTTAACGCTAGCAATCTATAACCCCCCTTATACATTTAGTTTATTATTGCTATATGGATTAGGGATGTGTATACCCTTTATTGTCTTAGGATTGTTGTTTAATCAAGCTAAACACATAGTAACGTTTATCAAACCTTATAGTATATGGATACAACGTATTGCAGGTATATTACTTATAGTATTAGGAGCCCTTATACTCTTTGATATGCTCTATATTATTTCAAGATTTTGGTTTGTTGATTGGGTGATATAAAAAAAGAGATAACTATGTTAAATAACATAATACGTACAACATAACAATGCATAAAAAATTACCCCTGTCACACCATGCCTTTTAAAATCTAATTTTTTGTTATTATAAGTAAATTGAGCTTTACTGCTCATCTTTATGATAGATATCTGCAAATACTAATTCATCTATATCATCATAATATTTATAAGAAATTCTAAATGGTTTAACATAAAGTTCTCGAGTTCCCCTTCTGCCATATTTCATTGGTTTACCACTAAGAGGATCATCTATTATTTTTTCTATTTGTTTTTTTATTTTTTCTTTCAAGGGACTTTTAATGAGTTTTTTAAACGTTTTTTTGAAAGCATCTTCATATACAATAGTTACCATGATTCTAGTTCTTCTAAAAATTCTTTTTTAGACATTTTCTTAAAGACTTTATCTCCAGCTTCATATCTATCTAATATTACATTTGTTTTTTGTGCAAACAACAAATCACTTTCAAAATTTTCATGAATATCATTAATTCTTTTAAGGTAAAATTGATTATTTTGTTCAATGATGATCAATTTTTCTCCTTCTTTAATGTTATTTCTCATTTGTCGAGGTATGACTATTTGTCCTTTAGAACTCATTTTAGTTATTGCAACTTCCATATAAGTAAGATAGGTCTTATTTTTATAAAACTTGTGTTTTTAACCCTGTCACACCATCTTTTTTAAAATCTGTTTTCTTGAGTATTATGAGAGATTTTAGCTCGAAATAGATGTATGTATGCAAAACGGAGCACTACCCCTGCCCTGTTTTCTTTATTATTGTAGCTAAAAAATATAAAACTACGTATCCAGAATGATCAAAAAAATTATATTAACATAATTTTTGACAGAGATTTCCAAATGGATATTCAAAAAAACATGGACCAAGGGGGATTCGAACCCCCGACCTCACGACTGCCAGTCGCACATTCTACCGGGCTAAACTATTGGCCCATACCAATTACCTATAGAAAATAGAGAACTATTTATAAAACTTTCAAATAGTGTGTTGCATACATCTTAACATAAAGAATAATGCCTTGGCACAAAACCAGGAGCTTAACCGATTCATGCAGGTTAAGCGACGTATTATACATCACCAGATGACACATTGCCGCATTATTCTTTGACAATATAGTAGATATGCAACAAATTCAAAACCAAGAAAACTTTTTTTTCGTACACAATCGTTGCAATTGTTTTTCGATCTGTACAAAATTTGGATAAGCACGCTCATCCTCTCTAAAGGCATGCGTATGGTATCGCCTACTGCCATCACTAGCCACATAAAATTGATGTTTAATATGTAACATTTCATGATACATCACAAAACGCAATAATTCAGGTTGTGCATCTTGTAAAATACGTGATATAGTAATAGTATCTGTCAAATAATTATAATGCCCTAATGTTCGATATGACTCCAATCCCCATTGTAAATGAGGCGTATTAAGCGTATGATCAAAATATTGTGCATTGAGTTCATCAAAAATAACGTGTAAATCATCATCTGTAATCTTATATTCTTGTTTATGTAACTGACGCAAAAACTGTTCATATAACGCAATATTATTAGGTTGTTTGTGAGGCCCCTTAAACACTTTAAGCATTAATGATTCAATAACCCCTTGCACAATAAGAGGATCCACACTTTGCCACGCTCGAGATACATAAAAATGATAGGTGGGACTTTTATACTTAACATGAGCATTATATGGTTTAAAACGTCCAGAATACGTGAGTAAAAATTTGTACATAGTACAATCTTTGTGCCCATATAATGTTTGCCAAGCTTTTTGTACTAAAGTATGTTGCATAACAAAATGTATAGCACATTTTTTATAAAACTAACGGACACAATATTTAAAAGGAGAAGATTTGTTCTCATAGGTATGCAAACAATTAATGCAAAACAAAAGCATGACTTAAAACGATTCATCAAAAACATTGAATCTTTTAGAGGGCGAGGTACTGAACTGGTCTCTGTCTATATTCCTGCTGGTTATGAATTATCTAAAATTACTACCCATTTAGCTCAAGAACAAGGAACAGCTGTTAATATCAAATCAAGTTCAACACGTAAAAATGTTATTGATGCTTTAGAACGTATGATTCAACACTTAAAACTCTATGATAGAACACCTCCCCATGGTTTAGCGGCTTTTTCAGGAAATGTTGCTGAACGAGAAGGCCAAAGTGATGTTAAAGTGTGGTCTATTGAACCTCCTTTACCGCTTAATATTCGTATTTATCGCTGTGATAAACAATTTGTATTAGAACCACTTGTAGAACAAGCATGCACAGACAAAATCTATGGTTTAGTGGTATTAGACAGGCGAGACGCGACTATTGCAGAATTACGAGGTAAAAAAATTGTTGTGTTACAACAAACGCATTCAGAAGTTCCTGGTAAAATGAGAGCCGGTGGGCAATCTGCACCTCGTTTTGCACGATTGCGTGAACTTGCTATTAAAGAACACTACAAAAAAGTTGCAGACTACATGAAAGACCAATTTTTAGGAAAAGACTTACAAGGTATTTTAATTGGGGGTCCTTCTACCACTGTTACTGATTTTATTAACAAAGATTACTTAACAGGAGATGTCAAAAAAAAAATTTTAGGCACCAAAGATTTATGTTATACCGATGATTTTGGCTTACAAGAATTAGTTGATTTATCTACTGATATTTTAGCAAGTGAAGAAGTTGCTGAAGAAAAGCAACTCATGCAACGTTTTTTTACCTTGCTTAACACAGATATGCAAAAAGTTGCTTATGGGTATCACGATGTAGAATATGCTATGCAAATGGGAGCTGTTGATGTGTTATTATTAAGTGAACTATTAGAAGATGAACATATTGAGCATTTTGAACAGTTAGCAGAAGCTGCTGGTACTGAAGTAAAAATTATTTCTACAGAAACGCGTGAAGGTGAACAACTCAAAGCAATGGGTAAAGTTGCTGCATTATTACGATACCCTGTGCAGCAGTAGATGTTGTAATATTCTTCTTGAACCCAGAACTGTTGCCTGTATCCTGTTTTGTTAGTAAAATCCTAGAAAACTGAGTACCCAAAACAATGATTAAAATCTACTTATATAAAACAATAGAACTGCATGATGTAATAAAATATTTTACGTTCTTTGAACCTAAATAGCGTAAGCCTCCTTTAGTCAATTTTTAGAAAAAATTGAGATGGGGACACCGGGATTTGAACCCGGGACCTCCAGATTATGAGTCTGGCGCTATAGCCAAGCTAAACTATGTCCCCAATACAGATAAAAAATAACCTGTGCTTTTTAAAAGTTACTATCGCAAACCTTAAAAAACCATCTTACTTTTACCCTATCTATGTCAACTATCCTTGTATTTTGTGCACACCCAGACGATGAAATCTTAGGCGTTGGAGGCACCATTGCCAAATATACCAAAGAAGGTAAACGAGTTATCTGTATTATGTTTACCAGCGGTGAAAGTAGTCATCCATGGCTTCACAAAAGAGATATTCACGCTATACGGCAACAAGAAGCAAAACAAGCAGGCAGTGAAGTTGGCGTAGAACAAACCATTTTTTTAAGCCTACGTGATGGTCTACTCCAAAAAGATGCCCCTCAAGCTCACGAACGCTTACTTGCTATTATTGAAAAATACACCCCAGAAAAAATATTTACCCATGATATAGACGATATTCATCCAGATCACAAAGCAGTCTATCATGCAGTCACCAAAGCAGTAGATGCCTATGCTAAACCAGTAGATGTATACACATTTACCGTCTGGTTTTTAGCGTTTAGAAAAAAAGAAAGCCCTAAATTAGTCATAGACATAACGCCCACCTTTACACAAAAATACAAAGCACTTAAACACTTTAAAAGTCAATGGCTTGCCCTGGTACAACTCGTACCTATTTTATACATAAAGTCTTTTTTAGATGGGTTAGACGCAGATTCTCGCTACGCTGAAATCTTTTACAAAATTCGTTAATTTATTAAATAAGTACACGTATAATCATCTATGCATAAATTAGTTATCGTCACTGATTCTTTTTTACCTAGATGGGATGGTATAGCTCGCTTTATTATAGAAGTACTTCCTTTTGTACAACAACATTTTGATGTACATATTATAGCTCCTGATTTTGAAGGTGCACAACCACAACTCAATGTCCCTGTGCACCGTATTGCTCTTTCCTCTTTGTCCGTAGGAGACTACGTTTTTGCAAAATGGCAACCCAAACGCTTAAAGCATCTTTTAGCTGATGCTCATATAGTGTGGACACAAACTATGGGACCTTTAGGCATGAGTGCACAATATATAGCAAGACGACAAAAAAAAGTAGTTATTCATTATATGCATAGTGTGGATTGGGATTTAGTAAGTAAAAGTATT
Organism: Candidatus Woesearchaeota archaeon; assembly: GCA_047602725.1. GTDB lineage: Archaea > Nanobdellota > Nanobdellia > Woesearchaeales > DATGWN01 > JBLKON01. The sequence continues at coordinate 8,218 of JBLKON010000006.1, read as the reverse complement.
GTTGATTTACATATACTACGTTCTCTGTTGTATATGTGCGCAAAAATGTTTATTATTCCTTCTTTACGAAGAGTTCATCATCTCATGCTTCCTTCCTTGGAAGTAGAAGAATTACTAAAAAAAAAAAACGTACATATACCACTTAGTGTTATTCCTTTAGGGGTTGATACCCAAAAGTTTTGCCCATCTACTCAAAAAGACGAGTTAAAAAAAGCATTAGGATACCAACCACAGGACGTTGTTATTGGCTTTGTAGGACGTTTAGCTAGAGAAAAAGATCTCAAAACGTTATTGCGAGCATTTGTAAGAGTACGCAAAACACATCCTCAAGCAAAATTATTAGTTGTAGGCGATGGTTTAGCATCCATTAAATCCATGCTTGCCCAACAACGTGGTGTGTTATTAGTAGGTTCCCAACAGGACGTTGTCTCGTACTATCAAGCTATGGATATCTATGTCTTATCTTCATTATTAGAAACAACCAGTCTTACTACACTTGAAGCTATGGCATGTGGAGTTGCTCCTTTAATCACTCCTGTTGGTTTTGCTAAAGATCATATTACAGAAAAACAAAACGGTATGCTCTTTCCTATAGGAAATTCGTTAGTTTTAGCACTTAAACTTACTCAACTCATACAACAACCTGCATTACGTCACAGTATCGGACAACAAGCACGCAACAGTATTATACAACAACGAACATGGCAACATACTGCACAACAATGCGTAGATATTTTACAAAAATATATATGAGGCAAAACGAATGAAAACTATTATTGATATAGAAACAGCTCCTTTAAAATACGGCAAACATTTAAGTATTGAATATGGTAAATCTAAAGACATTGGTGCACTCTCTCCCATAACTGGTCGTATCACTGCAGCTGGTTGGATGACTCAAAACGACCATCGCATCTGTTTACATGAAAACGAAAAAATAGTATTACAAGAATTTTGGAATTCCTTACCTTCTACTGATATTGTTGGATTTAATACCAGTTTTGATATTCATTTTTTACTGGTACGATCATTACATCACAACATTAGTATCACACCACTCACTCACGTTATTGATTTACGTGAAGTGATGTGGGGACAGCGTAAAAAAGGAACGCTTAATGACTATGCTAAACTTATTGGAGTAGACACCAAATTATTTGAAGGACGCGATGCTCCCTTGCTATGGAAAGAAAAATTGTATGATACGCTCAAAGATTACTTACACCAAGATTTAAAGATAACCTATGCATTATATGAGCAATGTGTGAAAATTGGATTATTGTAATATCATCATGCAAAATCACTTAAAAATCAATGTTGGACAATATGCAATAATTATACAAAACAAAAAGGTACTACTTCTCTATCCTCCTAATGGTCCGTTATGGGTATTCCAGGTGGTAGGTTAGAATATAATGAAATGGATCCTCACCAAGCTCTCAAAAGGGAAGTTAAAGAAGAAATTGGTATACCTATTAACATAATTAATCCTATAGATGTACACATATGGTCTATAGAAGGTCAACATCTAAGATATGGTGTCTTTTTTATATGTGAATTATGTGATGATGTTACAAAAATCATTCTTTCTAAAGAACACGAAAAGATACAATGGTTTACTTATAATCAACTTATGCAACATTATATGCAATTTCCTAACATAGCAAAACCTGGCATACAAATTATTAATAAATTACAAAAAAAAAATTATTATAACCTGTATTATTGATAAATATCATCTAAACTTTAAGACTAATAACTTTTGACATACCATGTTCATTCATAGACACACCATACAAATTCTTAGCAGAACGAATCACACCATCATTATGCGAGATAACAATATATTGAGCTTTAGCACAATATGCACTAATAAGCGCACCTAAACGCTCAGCATTACGCTTATCTAATGCAGCATCTACTTCATCTAAAATATAAAAAGATGCAGGATTATTTTCTTGTATAGCAAAAATGAATGCCAAAGCTGTTAACGTTTTTTCTCCACCAGAAAGCGAACGAATATCCAAAAATTTAGTACCACTTAAACGAACTTTTACCTTAACACCAGCTTCAAAGGGTTGCTGAGGATCTTCCAATTCCAAAAATGCTTCTCCTTTTTGAGTTAAGGTCATAAAAATCTTTTTAAAATGTGTATTAATCATTTCAAACATTTTTAAGAACAATTCTTTTTTACGTGTTTCAATTTCATTCATCATCTCATAAATAAGATCTTTTTCCCTACTTAACTTATCACGTTTTTCCAATAACTTTTCATATTCACGATATACTTTTTCATACACCTCTAATGCTTTCATATTCACATTACCCAGTGCACTTATTTTTTGTTCCAATACTGTTATCGCACGCTTCAGTTGACTAATATCATCTTGTTGTAACAGCTCAACATCTGTATACTGTTCAAATTCTTGTACATGTGCATCATGCTCTGCTTTAATACGAGCTCGTTCAACAAAATATGCATTATTTTTATGTTCCACACTTCTAATCTGCTCTTCTTTGTTAATAATATATTGTTCTGCTTTATGTACTTGTTCTTGCAACGTATTACGTTGCGCAAACGCAGCTTGAAATTGTGCATAAAATGCCTTTTCTTTTTCTTCTTTAACTGCTAAATTTTTCTTATGCTCTTGTAAAGTAGCTTTCAACGTTTTTTGTTCTTCTTTAAATTGATCATGTTCTTTATCGATTTGTTTAATAATCTTTAACATATTTTCAATTTCAGGTTCATACACCGTACTAATTTGAGATTGGAATGTTTGTACCTTTGCTTGCAACTGCATAGTTTCTTGTTGTAGTTGTTGTAATTTATCTTGAAATGTATTCAACTCAGCTAACTTAGCAGGATTACGTACATCTATTAATTGATTTCTAATATCTTGTTTTTGAGTTTTTAATTGTAATAATGCCTGTGATTTTTTACTAATAACCATTTGAGCTTCTTGAGCTTGCTTATCAACATCTTTTAATTTTTGTTGAAATTCTTTTTTTAATTGCCAAGATACATCTAAATCATTAGAGTCAATATGCAAACTTTTTTCGGTTTTAATAATATCCCCTTCAAGCGTTGCTTTTAATGCACGTAAACGAACAATCCTTTGCTCATTATCTTCTTTTTTAGCAACTAATCTATCAATAAGTGTTTGTTGTTGAGCCAATTGTCTTTCCATATCTTGTAAATCTTTACTCAATTCTTTTTCCATAAAAGAAGAAGATTTCCCTTTCACCTGTAAAAATCCACCACGCATAGATCCTGATTTTTCAACCAAATCTCCCTGTAGAGTTACCATACGTGCAGTACCTACGCCCAAACGTCGAGCAACATCTAACGATTCAACCACAACGGTATGACCAAACACATGAGAAAAAATGCTTTTGTATTTAGTGTCATAATCCACCACATCAACAGCTAAACCTAAAACTCCTTTACTATCCAACACTCTTTTTAAATGAGGATCAGCAGGTATTGTTTTAATTTTATTAAGAGGTAAAAATGTAGCAACACCCAATTTTTGTTCTCGCAAAAACTGTATACATTCTGATGCAGTCTTATCCGTATCAACGACTATAGATTTTAAACGAGCCCCTGCTGCCACTTCTAAAGCTAACGCATATTTACTTTCTACTGATGCCAACGAACCGACAGTACCAATAACTCCTGATTTACGTTGCTCCAAAATCTTTTTAGTTGCAATATCTCCTCCCATTTGTTCTAAAATAGCAGCATTTTTTGCATGTAAACGAGCAGTAGAGTCTTGTAAAGCATTATATTTACTTTTAGCATTACTCACTTGAGCACTTAACGTCGTATCATCAGTTAAACATTGCGAAAGTTCAACAGTTGCTTTTTTAAATTCCGTTCTTTTTTGTTGTAACGCTTTTAATTCACCAGCATGCTCTTTATGTAATTGTTCAATAGCTGTAATTTTTTCATCCATATGCTCTATTTGTACAGCAAGTCTATCTTGCTCACGAATAACATCTTGTTGATGAGCACGCAATTCTTGAAGTTCTTGAGTCATGGCATCAATGTCAGTATCTAACTTGTGCATTTGCTCATCTAACCCTGAAGAATCTTCCATATGATGTTTTTTTTTAAACGTAGTTATTTTCTGAGTAATTTCTTGTTGTAATAACGTATTTTGTTTCATAGATTGCTCACAACTTTTTTGCTCAACAAGCACATCCTTAATTTTTGCTTGCATATCTTTTTTATTTTCCTCTAATTGTTGTTTACGCATCTGTATTTTTTCTAACTCTTTATGTACATCAACTAATCGTTGTTCCTGTACACCAATAGTTACCTTTAATTGTTCTACTTCTTTATGAAGCGCTACTTGTTCCTTTTCCCCTTGCTCTTCAATTTTTTTATTAATAGCATCAATTTGTTGTTTATAGCCAACAACCTCTTGCTTTTTTACATCTATTTCTTGTTGTAATTGTTCAATATGTGTAGCACACTGTTGCGTTTTTTGTTCAATAGCTTCCAAATCTATTTTTTTCTTTTGTAACCCAACATGAATAACTGTTGCCTTATGTTGAAGTAACGAAGTCTGTAATTCCTTAAAAGATAGTGCTTGATCACGTTCATTTTTCAATTCCTTCAAGTAATTTTCACGTTCATGTAAAATTATACGTGCATCATTTAAACCAGATTCGACCTTTTCCAATTCATGCTGAGCCTTTAATCGTTTTTCCTCATACACTCCAATACCAGCAACTTCTTCAATAATTTGACGACGCTCAACAGAAGACATTTCAACAAAACGAATAATATCTCCCTGTAAAATAATATTATAGCCATCTGCACTAATACGCGCTGTGGTTAACAACTCAATAATTTCATTACGTGTATGCTTTTGTTCATTTATTTTATACACACTCTGTCCACTATCCTTAATAATGCGAGTAACTTTAACGACATCTTCAGCAACAGGAAATACACGCTTTGTATTATCAAAATAAATGGAAACCTCCCCTTCTTTAGCTGCCTTTTTAGTCTTCCCACCATTATAAATCAAATTAGCTGACTTTTCAGCCCTCAACCCTTTAGCCGAAGATTTAGCCAAAACAAAACATAATGCATCTAACACATTACTCTTTCCAGAGCCATTAGGTCCTAAAATAACATTAAAATCATCACTAAAAACAATGTCAGTCTTTTGTGCAAAAGACTTAAATCCTTTCATCTCTAACTTAATTACTCTAGTCACACTATGATTTTTTTAAACACGGTATATAAACTTTTTGCTTCATCACCACATGTATAGCCATAATACGTGCCCTTTATTACTCTAGAAGACACCATTATCGACCTACAACATACATATATAATAATATACTCATCTATAGCGTACATTACTTTCATTTACTTTAAAAACTCTCAATCACATCAAACATATACATGCACCACAAAAAGTACCCATCCCGCACAACCATCAAACACTTCATAATAGGTATCATGTCTATTATCCTTTTTACTGTGAGTTTTTTAGGATTTTTATATCCCACCCCCTATATGGTTATTAGTGGAGTAGAACTCTATGATACTTCTGAATTTTTCCCTGCTATCCAAGAACCAACCCAATTATATGTAGTCGCACTACTACTTCCCTATCATCCTTTAACAGATAAGATATATAACAGCAAACATGCCAATATTATCAGTATTATCAAAGCATATATCCTACAACAACCTATTATTCCACCCATGCAAACAGGACGCTGGGGACAAACACAACAAGAAACGACTTACGCTATTCATATTATCACCAAACTACAACAAGATACATTAACTATTGACTATCAAGATATGCAAGGTGCATCTGGTGGTTTACTCTTAGCCCTAACAGTACAACAATATCTTAAAAATAACAGTTTTAGTACAAATACAACCATTGCAGGATCAGCAGGGGTCTTTAACAATGGTCGTCTTATGCGTGTGGGGTTAATTTCACACAAATTACGTGCTGCTATAGATAACAACATAGATGTTTTTTTGATGTCTACGCGCGACTTTGAACAATTACAAGAGCAAGATATGAGTACGTATGAATATGCTCAACACCATATACGCATCATACATGCGTATACCATAGATGAAATCATACAACAACTCAATACCTTAAACAACGCACGCAAGCATTCTATATTAGAAAAATGAGAAAATAATTGCATGAGCTACCTCCGGCTAAAGCCTAAAGGCATCGTAATTTCTAAATTTTTGTCAAATGTTAATTTTAAAAAAAATGAAAATACGAGAACATTGTGTATAATCCTTGTTAAGTTTCATCTAACCAACGGAAAGACCTAAAATTTAGTGCAACGATCAGCAAAGCCGAAACCCGCAGAGTTTTATGTTAAGCCCGTCATTTGTAAATATTTTTTCTATGACCTATTTCAATAACAATAATTAAGAGCTTACCTACTTTAATATCAAGAATCACTCGATAATCTCCAACACGTAATCTAAAATACGGAGAAGAAACTAATTTTTTAACATAAGAATGCGGTCTAACTCTACATCTTTCTAAAGTAGAAATAATCCTTTTAGCATCTTGTTCATTAAGTTTCTTTAGGAATTTTTTAGATTCAGCTGTAAAAAAAAGATCAAACATTTTATAATCCTAATTCTTTTTTAACATCTTCAAGAGAATAAACTCTTCCTGCTTTAATATCTTCTTCAGCTAATTTAATTTTCTTTTTTGCTTCTTCAGATAATTCCATAGAGTCCTCTAAAGCATCCCAAATTACTTCTTCGTAGGATTCTTTATCGTACATTTTTCTCTCTTTTAATTTTGAGAGTAATTCTTGACTTACTGAGATTGTTGTCGCCATAATAACTATATAAGTGGCCATATATATAAATATTTTGTTTTTTAGGGTCTGTCCAGAATGGTATAAATGTGTATACTACATCAGCATTTACCATTCATCCTTCATGGAATTTTGCCTCATCAAGCCTGCATGAATCGGCTTGCTTCGTAAAACGCTTTGAGATGTAGTATACAATAATCCTCCTTTCTGGACACACCCGTTTTTTAAGGGCTTAAAATAAAATTAGACATAATCGCTATTGACCAAGCGTTAGCGAAGAGTTTTCGAGTCAAATTTTTATTTTGAAAAAGATAAAAATACGAGAAAATTGTGTATAATGCCTGTTAAGTGAGCCGAGCGATAGCGAGAGTGCAACGTGCCGACGAACGAAGTGAGGAGAGTTGCCCGAAGCCCGCCCTATAATTTGTATTTTTTAAACAACTTGAAACCATCATCACCAAGATGAACGAAAATAGAAACATTATCAACCCGCCAACTTTTGCTTAAATAATATTTTTGTATCTTTTTCCAAATTTCTTCATAATGCTCATTGGAAACTGAGTCGACACTTGCGTGAAAAATCCAATCTTTAGGACCAAAAGGATAACCATACTTGCGAATATTCTTCATGTTTTCTTTTGGAGGATTAGGATTTTTTTTGAGTAACCAGTTCACTTGATCTTCTGTCCTGATTGGATTTACTGCAGTTACAAATTCTTCTTGTATCTTAGCAAGTGTTGGCGTTCTTTCTACTTTATACACTATTGTATTGGTCTTGAAAATTGGATCAAATGGAAATGTATGAATTCCCTCTATTTTTGCATAGAATGGTTTGTGTTTTTTCAGGACAGAAACAACTTTCTTTTCTACATCTGAGAAATTTGGAAAACTATTTACTGACAAAGTTATGTGAGGGTCGTGAGAGCCATAAGTATTCTTGCCTGTTTTTTTTGAGATGAACTTTCTTATTTTCACAATATTTTCAGCAATTTCTTTTGGCGGGTTGATTGCAATAAGTAATGCGATGCTCATATAATTAAATAAGATGAGGTTGTTTAAAAAAATATCTATCTTGGCGGGCGTAGGGCAATTTCACTTAATCGCTGTTATACACGTCAACTTCCAAAAGATAGAATCTGTGATTCGTCTTCTTTTGAGAATGTTGACCGAGCGTTAGCGAAGAGTTTTCGAGTGAAATTTTTATTTTGAAAAATATAAAAATACGAGAAAATTGTGTATAATCGCTGTTATACACGTCAACTTCCAAAAGATAGAATCTGTGATTCGTCTTCTTTTGAGAATGTTGACCAAGCGTTAGCGAAGAGTTTTCGAGTCAAATTTTTATTTTGAAAAAGATAAAAATACGAGAAAATTGTGTATAATC
>JBLKON010000005.1:0-19223 GCA_047602725.1 Candidatus Woesearchaeota archaeon | reverse complement strand
TCTGAATGAGTAATGTAAAATTGGTGTCAAAATCATCATTCTAACACACTCAAGGAATCTCTATTCGGAGATACTGCCTTTCATTGTGGTATGGCTATGACCACACCAAACGCAAAGTTTATAGTTCAATAAGATAATAGATAAAAAAGGTGATACAATATGAACATATACAATATCGTTATAATAAGTCTTGCCATGCTACTGAGTGCATGTGGCGCACACGTTGTAAATCATAGTGATATGATGGATATGCAAGACCATACAATTACCAGCGAAGAACAATTCATTATAGAAATGATGCCTCATCATCAAGAAGCAATTGATGTATCTATCAATTTACGCGAATATATGAATGAGCAAAATATAACTCATCAACAAGTTATGGATTTGTTACATGACATTATAGAGACACAATATCAAGAAATGCAACTCATGCAATCATTTATTGATACCTGGTATAATGAATCTACCTATACAGCTCAATATGAAAAGATGATGAGTTATGAAAGTGAAATCGATATACAAACATATCTTGAAGAGATGATACAGCATCATAAAATGGCTGTTATGATGGCTCAACAAGTTATAGAATTAGATGTAAGAGCAGAAGTACAACAACTCGCTGAGTCTATAATTGATGCACAACAAGAAGAAATAGAGTTGATGCAGAGTTTATTAGAATGAGTTGTTAATTTTTTTATTTTTTTCATTTTGATATTTCTTTATACCAATTACCATCTTGTGCTAAACTATATCCTAATCGTTGAGCTGTCTTATCATAAATATTTCTAGAACGCTTTACATCTAATGGTATTTTTCCCCTATGTTCTTTTGTATACTCATTTTGATCACCACACTGAATACCAACAGTAGTATATCCTGCTTGAAGTGCAATATCTTCAACAATACCAACTAGTGTTTTTCTAAAATCTAATAAGCTAAAACCTTCCGATGGTGTAACAGGTGAAACATATCCTTGCTGTATTTTTTGTCTTTGAATCCCTTGAATTTGCTTAATAAAAAGCATATCTTGACTATGAGCAAAAAAACCACATACTGCCAAAGGGTGCTGTTTAAAAGTTAGACCAACAGCTAAAGGAGTATCTAAAAAAATTTCATAAAAAAAAGGATCTATAGATAATTCACCCCATTCATGGTTCCAACCAACCAATGCTTCTCCTTCTACTCTTAACCCTTGTACCCCAAATAATGAACATGATCTATCAGGAATATATCTATCTAAATGTATTTGTTTTTCTACTACATCATCAAAAGATGTACACAACTTATATGCTTTTTCTATATATGATGAATCGGGTGTGTCCAGAAAGGAGGATTATTGTATACTACATCTCAAAGCGTTTTACGAAGCAAGCCGATTCATGCAGGCTTGATGAGGCAAAATTCCATGAAGGATGAATGGTAAATGCTGATGTAGTATACACATTTATACCATTCTGGACAGACCCGATGAATCATCACCTTTATCTATAGCCCATGCATATCTTCTTACTTTACGTAAACTTTTTACATTACATGGAGTAAATATACTTGATAGTTCATGTGCATCACGTGGATGATGCAACCATACCCACAATAAACCATTTTTTCCTAAAAGAACTTTCAAATCATCTGCTGGAATATGACAAAGGTATGCTAAAAGAGTTTTTTTTGAATTAAGATCATCGAACTCTGACAGAGTAGCTGGAATAGGTACATCAAATACATCAAAATCTAAAGTATCACCTAATAATAAACCACCTTGTTCAGAATTCAAAAAACGTTCTCGTACTTGAGGGTTATCCACATAATATGTTCGCAATAAATCCCCCAAATTCATATACAATGCAAATAATTACTTGTTTAAATGTATTACCATTAATAAGTATTAAAAAATTATCCCTTCATTTTTAATGAAGGTAAACCTGTTCCAATAGGAATATGTTGGTTAATCATAACATTTTCAACCACACTATGTAACTGATCTTTTTCACCAGCAAGTGCTGCTTCAATTAAATGTTTAATAGGTGTTTCAAACGACATACGAGCCAAAACCGATGACTTATCAGAAACAACACCATAACGCGTAATTCCTTTAACAACACCAGTACTACACATCGTATCAGCAACCAACATAATATGACGCATATCTATTTTCAAACCCTGTGCTTCAACTACACCAGCAACCTCATCAATAATAGTTTGACGTGCTGCTTCCACACCTAACATTTTAATAATATCACTAATTTCATTACTGCGCGTACGATACGTATCTACAAACGGTAATTTAAAGACATCTTTTAAATTACTACCCGAAGTAATAATAACAAATTCCTCACCACGTCTCACAGGCAACACATACTTAATACCTTTTACACCTGCTATAAAAGTAGATCGTAGTTTCTCACGTTGTTTATATAAAGCATTCACATCTATTTCTGTTTTATTAGCAATATGTAATGTTTTATCTTCAACACTAACAGTAATACCCTTACTACCTTTAGTAAGTAATTTTTTAACATCTTCAACACTCATACCAATATCTTGGAGCGATGTAGCATCCAACGTAAAACCAATGGTACCCTCAGCAATATTAATTGTGGAAGACACAATAAAATCACTTAACAAATTTTCTTTAACAGCGCGAGCAATTTTTTTCAAATCTTCTCCTTTATTATAAGGTGCTTGTAAAAAAATTTCCATTTGAGGCGTTGTAATTTCCTTACGTCCATCAAAGACCTCAATAATACGAGGTAAACCTGTAGTAACGTTCATTTCTGCTACACCAGCTAAGTGGAATGTACGCAACGTCATTTGTGTACCAGGCTCTCCAATAGATTCAGCTGCAATAATACCTACACATTCTCCTGGAGCAACTTTACTTGCTTCATATTCTTTAACCGTTTTATCTAAAATTTGCTTTAATTGTGTTTTTGTTACCTTTTTTCCTTCAACTAACTGTTGAATTTCTTCAATTAACAACGGAGGTAATATCGTTGCATATTCTGCATATACTTCTTGACTCATAAAGCACCACCTACACATTCTTGCACAATGCGTTTCACATTAATCTTTCCACCTTCTGATTTAGAAACATCTACACTATCTTCACCATATTGGAATTGCACAATACGACCTGATGCATCACGCACCGTTTGATCATATTCAACTTTTAAATCCTGCATAGCATTAGCCAAACGTCTATACAAATATCCCGATTTTGGTGTACGCAAAGCAGTATCCATCAATGAATCTCTTCCTGTCATAGCTTGAAAGAAAAATTCATCTGGTTGCAATCCACCTTTAAAACAATTGCTAATAAAACCACGCGCACTACCACTTAAATCATCTTGCTTAAAAGAAGATAAGGTTCTATCATTATATCCCATATCAATACGATGTCCACGTAACGCCTGTTGCCCTACACACGCAACCATCTGTGCAATATTAATAATACTACCACGACCACCGCGATTTACCATAACAGCAGTTCCTGTATTTTCTTTTAACGTATCAGCAACCAAGTTACCAGCTTCATTACGTGCTTTATTTAATGCTTCTAAAATACGCAATTCTACTGTTTCTTGTAATGTTCTACCTGGCAGTTGATCTAATTGTTTTGCATGATATTGTTTAATTAAATCATTAACTTGTTTATCTGCTTGCACTAATATATCTTGAATCTGTGTAATAACATCTTGAGGTAAATCAATATCTGAAATACCAGAGGTAAATCCTTGTAATTGCGTTACTTCAATACCCATTCTAAAAATTTTTCCTACAATACCAACAGAAACATCAGCACCATACTCTTTGTTAAGTTTACGCAAAAGCATACCTTTTCCGCCACCTAAATTAGCAACATCAATAACACCTTGTTCTAACATACCATTAACAACACGAACAGGTTGACCAAATTTATCTGTTCCTTCAAAATCAAAACCTTGAGGTAACAAACAAGAAAACACTTGCTTACCAGTTACCATAGCACTGTTGGGTAATTTTGAAAAATCTTTATGACGAACAGCATATAACAATTCAACTGCTTGATTCCTAGGAATTTCCATATCATCTTTAGTTAACAAATAGTTACCTGAAATAGCGTCCTGCACACAACCAATAATAGATAAACCATACGCTGGTGAAATCATTTGTGTTTGTACCTGCATTAAAATTTCAGCTTCTGCACGCGCTTCTTCAGTTTGAGGAATATGTAAATTCATTTCATCTCCATCAAAATCAGCATTATATGGTGCGTTTACTGCTGGATTCATTCTAAAAGTTTTACCAGGTAATACACGTACCTTATGACACATCATACTCATACGGTGCAAAGAAGGTTGTCTGTTGAAAATAGCAACATCTCCATCCATTAATTGTCGCTCTACAACAAAACCAGGTTGTAATTCTTCTAACAAAGCTTCTTTAGTTTCATCAGTAATCGTTTTACGTCTACCATCAGGGCGCACAATATAATTAGCACCTGGATAACTATCTGGACCACGCTCAACAAACTGTTTCAAATACCCAATATTCCACTCGGTTACTCGTTGAGGAACCGTCAATTTTCGAGCTACTACTAAAGGTACCCCTACTTCATTAATTTCTAACATAGGATCTGGTGAAATAACCGTACGTGCATTAAAGTTCGTACGCTTTCCAGCTAAGTTATACCTAATACGCCCTTCTTTACTTTTAATACGAGAAGCTAACGTCTTTAAAGGTTGTCCATTTCGATGACGTGCTGGAGGTAATTGCGCAACTTCATTATCAAAAAACGTAGTAATATGATATTGCAACAAATCCCATAAATCTTCAATGATAATCTCTGGAGCACCAGCATTAATATTTTCAAACAAACGTTGATTAATACGAACAATATCACCTAACTTATGCGTAAAATCATCTTCACTACGCTCTCCTGTTTCTAACGTAATAGAAGGACGCATAGTAACTGGTGGTATAGGCATAATAGTTAATACCATCCATTCAGGACGAGCAGATGCAGGATGTAATCCAAATAATTGTAAATCATCATCAGGAATTTTTTCTAAACGACTACGAATTTCAATTGGAGAAATACGTTTTTCATTTTCAATAAACGTAGTAGGTTTTTCAATAGAAATTTTTCCTTGCTTTGCACCACAATGAGGACATTTTTTAGTAGTCTTTAGTCCTGCTATTGTTGTTTTTAACACTGCACGACGCTTATCAAATCCACCTTCATGTTCAGCGCGATCCAAATCATCATTTAATCCCTGAATCTTTTCTTGAGGAACTAAAATACGTCCACAATGCCCACAAAAAGAACGTAAAACAGACAACACAATAGGAACAAATTTAATATGTACAACTGGTCTAGCTAATTCAATATGCCCAAAATATCCAGGACAATCATGCAAACCACGACCATCCGTTCGACAACGTAAACCAGGATCAATAACACCCATACGAGTATCCATTAATCCACCATCAACTGGATAACCTTCTTTATCGTATAATTCTGGTGTTACAACCTTACACACAGACATCCCCTTAATAATTTTAGGAGACATAACGCTAAACTCAATACCTTCAATTTTTTTATACACATACTGTTCCATGGTGAGCCCTTCCTTAATTCTTGCTTACTATATTATTCAATACTTTTCTTTCAATGTCAATTTTGGATAAATACCCATTGCTTTCATTTCATCTAAAAACAATTTGAATGCATAACTCATTTCAATATACGATACTTCTACATCATCTCCCACAATAGGATCATAGACACGTTTTCTATACAAATCATCAATTGCAAGCATTCCTGATGCTTCTGAAACAGGAACAACTGTCTTATCTGAATCAAAACGTTCTTTAAGTAACATAGAAGCTCCATGTGCAACAAACGTATCTTTTTCCATCTCTCCCAAACGCAAGCCACCTTCTTTAGCGCGACCTTCAGTTGGCTGACGAGTAAGTAACTGTACAGGCCCCATTGCTCTGGATTGTAAACGCTTTGCTACCATATGTTTTAAACGCATATAATACATATTTCCTACATAAATACGAGCTTGTAATTTTTCACCAGTAATACCGCTATACATAACTTCCTTACCAGTTTCATTAAAACCCATTTCTTTTAACTCATCACGAATATCTCTTTCTGTTTCAGTAGCAAACGTTGTACCATCAATAAAACGACCAGACAAAGCACCAACTTTTCCACTAATCAATTCTAATAAATGAGAAACAGTCATACGAGAAGGAATACCATTAGGAGAGAAACACACATCAGGAACTACTCCATGACTGGTAAAAGGCATATCACTTTGTGGAACAATTAAACCAATAATTCCCTTTTGACCATACCGAGACGTAAACTTATCTCCAATTTCTGGAATACGTTGTTCACGAAGTCTTACTTGCACCATTTTGTTACCTTCTTCATTTTCAGTAACAGCAACAAAGTCAATAACAGCTTGCTCAGTAGCTTTTAAACTCACAGAACTATCGCGATTAATATTTTGAGCTAAGTTATACTCATCCATACCTGATAAAAAGCGAGGTGGAGACACACGACCAATAAGCATATCACCTTCGTGCACTTTTGCTTCAACTGAAACAATACCATCATCTTCTAAAAAGCGATAATCCTTTTCTAATTTATACCCTTTAACATCTTTATCGGGCACACAAATAGTATCCATTAAACCACCAGAATAACGTAACTCAGTTGCAACATAAGGGTTAAAATAAAAACTTCTTCCCATGCCTCTATCAATAGAAGCCTTATTCATAACTAATGCATCTTCCATGTTATACCCTTTATAACTCAATACTGCAACAGTTAAATTTTGACCTGCTGGATGCTTATCATCTTGATAAATATCATGCATAATAGTTTGTACAATAGGTGTTTCTGGATACACATACAAATTTACATCAGTATCAAAACGTAAAGAAAAATTTGCTGCATAAAAACCAACAGCTTGTTTTTGATTCTTAGCTCCAAACGTCAAACGTGTTAATGGAGTATAATTACCAAACGGAACAAGAGAACCAGCTAAACCTAACATATCTAAAGGTGAAACCTCCACATGAGTATGTTCTTTAGTAAGTTGATGAGGAGTCAAAGCAACCAATGCATTTTCTTCTTCAGCTGCATCTAAATACTCAATAATACCCTGCTTCACTAAATCCTGCCACGTTAAATCCTTACGCTCTAATTGTTGCACAACTTTATCAGTCAACATAGACTTTCCATCTTTAACAACAATCAAAGGCCTACGTAACCTTCCTTTAGAAGTTTCTACAAACACACTATCAATTTTAGTATTATAATGCACATTTACTCGCGAAGAAACAGTATTTTTACGTCGTTCATCAACCATCTGTTGCATAAACGCCTTACCATCTGCAACGCTTCCTACATATTTTCCATTAACATATACTTCACTCATGATCATTCACCTAAATAGTTTTTAACCCCAATGATTTTGCAACCTTAAGCACTTCTGTTTCATCTGCTTGCAACGAGACCTCTGAAAGTAAAGCCAAGTTTTTACGTAAACCAACATTAGTACCCTCTGGAGTCTCTACAGGACACAATCTTCCCATATGTGTTGGATGCAATGCACGCGCCTCAAAATTTTCTTGTGAAGTTGATAAAGGAGATACTACACGTTGCAGATGCGACATCATATCTAAATAATTCATACGTTGAATACGTTGTGAAATTCCCTTACGTCCACCAACCCAATTTCCAGTAGCCATAGCACTGTAAATACGAGATGTTAATAATTTATCTCTAATAATAACCTTAATAGAAGGAAACTTTCCTCGCTTCACAATACGTTGAAAGTTATATAACAAATCATCAATAAGCACACGTAAATTAGCTCTAAACAAATCAGCTAACAAATCACCACTCATTTTAATACGCTTATTAATATAATGATCCTTATCATCTGTTGGAATACGCTTAGAAGATACATATAAAAACCGTTTCATAAGTTTTGCTAAATTTTGTGCCTTTAATTCCCTAAACTTTGTTTCCGTACCTAAATGAGGAAACAAAAATCTATCCAGTAATTCATTCACACGCTCTAATCTAATATCCTTAGTTTGCGTAATACCCATTTTTTTAGCAATCCAATCTTGAGCATCTTCAGCAGTTTTAATACCTACAAAATCAAATAAATTAACAAAAATTTCATCCTGCAACTCTTGAGCACCAATACTACGTACAATCACGTCATCTTTTTCCATACCTAATGCTTTTAATAATACAACAACAGGCACACGCTTCATACGAGTAAAACTAACATAGACAATACCGTCATTTAACAATTCAAAACTATGAGGAATTTTATATGCCTCATACTCTGAAAATAAACGTCCTTCATAAGAAACAGTACCCAATGTTTTTTTCTCAACCATAAATTTATTAGATGCCAAATCTTCAATATGAATAAGGGATTTTTCTGTACCATTTACAATAAAATAACCACCCAATTCATCAGGATCTTCACCAGCTGCAATAAGTTGTTCACGAGTCATTTTAGACAAATGACAAAATTTACTTTTCAACATAATAGGCATATTACCAATTTGTGTAGTAAATGACTCACGTTGAATACCATTGATATGCGCAGATACAGTCAAATAAATAGGAGCTGAATACGTCAAAGAACGAATACGAGCTTCATGAGGCCACAATTCCCTTTTAGAACCATCTGCTTCTGTGATTTCTGGCGTAGTAATCCAAATTTTATCTAAACGAATTTTAAAATCATCAATATTTTGAGGAATAATAGTCGGTTCAATATACTTATTTTCTTCAATAATTTGTTGCAACATAACATCAATAAAATAATTGAACGAATTAATATTAGAACTCATAGGAGAAACATCTTGAAAAAAACGTCTAAACAACACATCAGCCTTAGGATTAACTATCTTATTCATCAACAACACCTCTATAATAGAAACTTTGCCCAGCAGAAGGACTTTTACGAGTAATTTTAATAATATCACCAAGCTTTGGCTTTAATTCAGCAAGAGCTGGATCATGCACAAAAATCTTTGGCAATTGTGCAAAAGTAATATTATGCTTTGCTAGAAGTTCTTCGGCTTGTTTTTGTGTTAATTTTTCGTGAATCGGTACCAATATGTGTTCCATGTATTATTCCTCCCCCAAATACTCATGAGCCGTACGGGATTCGAACCCGCGACACCCGCCTTAAAAGGGCGGTGCTCTACCAGACTGAGCTAACGGCCCAAAAACGCCCTGGCCGGGATTCGAACCCGGGTCGCAACCGTGACAGGGTTGCATGATAGGCCGGACTACACTACCAGGGCAATATCCCCTCACCCGGAATTTCACAATCAAGGATCACCCAATTGCTTTGAACCGGGAACCTCTCCGTGACCGCATGCTGATTGCAATTCATACTAATCGATAACGATCTGTCCTTGCACGATTCTACAGCGGAGCGCTCTACCGTTGAGCTATGAAGGGATAAAGATAAAGAGGCGATAAACGGATGATGAGATAAATGTGGGATATGCATAGTCACAACATGCAGAAATTCTGGAGTGTTTATAAATGTTGTGTTTTTAAACTCAAATTTTGGCTTACTACCATTAAGCTTACTTTTTAACACAACAAAACTCACACAACTTAAAAGACATAAAAACTACACTTTACCTATATATGTAATATCCCCATAAACATAATCCTGCTATAAGAACAATAAGTAAAAATACTAGTATCATATAAAAAAAATACAATACATATACCCAACTACATACATACAATGTTTGTACACACCACGTTTTATGCAAAAATGCAGGCACCAACAATAATACACTACAACTCAACTGCAACAAGACAAACACATATAATATCCATACTGGCATGCCTTGCATAAACCACATATGCTGATACCATACACAAAGCACACTAAGAATAATAAAAACAAAAGATAATACTCTATGATACATCACTGTACACCTATACAAAACCTTTAAACGAAGACTGATGCAATTTATTATGCACATGATATTTAACAGTAGTTGGAGGCAATGTCATATCTCCCACTATGGTTAATGCAGACTGCACTTTAAAGGTAATAATACGTTCCTCATAAGGATCTAATGTAGCAAAATCCCAACGAGCCAAAGAACCTTTATGACTATGCTTCATAATTTTGCTAGGTTTAATAGTACCCATCTCAAAACCATCTTCTACTTGAGTTAAAGATGACAATTGTTGATACACTTGAATATGCTCTAACACCCTATTAGTTCTATTTTTAACATGCAATAATATTTTAACCTTTTTAATACCATCATGATCCTTTCTGGCATGATTAACCTGACGCGTAACAATAACAGGACTTCTATAGGTATAATACGCCCATAAAGACACCGTGACCAACACAATAAAAGCAATCAAGGTAATTACAAATCCTCTATAGGAGATAACATATACCAACGTCATCTGCTCACCTGGCTGTAAAACTAAACGTTCATATACCACACCATCTTCATACTGAACATCACGATTGGTAAACCATGCATCAAAACGACTACCAGCAAAACGCACAACATCTTCATGCTCCACATTAGATGCAGACATAATATCTACCACTACTTCACGCTTCAAAAAACGAGATGTTTGTTCCACTGACTGCACAAATGGTTTTTCAAATACAGGAATAACAATATCTCGAGTATCTTCACTATTAATAGTACCTCCCTGCCACATTAAATACGTATATATTTGATACGTTCCCGGTGGAGTTGAAGTAGGAATACTCACCACTGCTTGATGTTGTACTTGACTACTAGAATCAACATCAGTCACAAAATACTCTGTAAACAAAGATGACTCATAATGTACTTGTAAATCATGTAACACTAATCTGTTATAATTAACAATGGTAAAATCTATAGGATAAGTAGATAACTGATCATACTCAACAGGAGATGGGCTAGACAAGCGAACTCCCAAGTTAGGTACATATTGACCAGGAGTACCTTGTGTAACTAAAATAGAAGCATCATAGGTAACACGCTCATTTGTTTGTACATCTCGAAACGTAAGCGGTACACTATAAGCATTACTAACTGCAACAGGATGAGCTTGAGCAATAGATACAGTAACCGTACGAGTAGTTCCAGGATGCAACGTTAATAAGGATGGATTAACATATATTATCCATTGAGGATCTATACTAAATACTTGAATATGTCGTACATCTTCTCCCGTGTTACTCACAGAAAACTCATAAAACGCTTCTCCTTCAATAAGAATAGTGCGATTAACCACATCTGCAGTTACTGAAAAATCAGCAAACACACTAACACAAAACAATAGCATCACACATACAATAAGTATAATCCTTTTCATAACTTCTACCCCTATGTAAAAAATTCACATCTATATTTAAATACTTTTCTATAGAATCTGCCCATAATCTACATCAAACAACATAAAAAAACATGAGTACATCACATATTAAAGAAGATACATATACAATAATCAAACATCACACGCCATACATGCAACAATACCTAATCGTATTCACGCCACGTATGTGCACATTTTTCACATTTTACAAATTTTGTAGGTGCTTCATCACTCGAACGCGTTTGTACAACCCAATATCTACCCTTAGTATGTCCACACTTCTCACAAGAAATTTTAATTTGTGGTAACGCATCCATATCATGCTGAGTATCAACAATGGGTATATCTGTATTAATATCTGATGTAGTGTTTATAGCAACCTTAGAGGTATCCTTTTCAATATACCCACACGAAGTACATTGAATAACTTTTTTATTCTTTACTTTTTTAGGAACTGTAATTCCTCCACATTTAGGGCAAAACACCATCTTGAAACATTAAAAAAACAGCTTATTTATAAAAACTACGAATTCATGAAACATGATTTTCACATAACCTACAACCGGAATACGCCACACGGCTCGACCAATGTATTGCTCTTCTACTACCTTAAATTCATTCATAACACCAGGCTGATTAATCATATCTGGATTACTATCCCCTTTGGTCTGCATATATCTCATGTCGTCATCTTGACCAAATCCAACAACTCTATGAATAATAGGCCTTCCATCATACGCAATAAATACCACTACATCTCCTACTTCTAATGCTTCAAAAGGTGTGCCGTACAACACCATAACATCTCCTTTGTAAAATCCATGAGTGAAAGGAAAAGAGCTAAACTGTTCTAATGAAATACCGCGTTGAGCATACCAGGACCCACAATGTTGCCAATAAGTAGGTATATCAAAAAATCGTTGACGCTCTACTGGCACACCACATATAGTGTCCCCCTGCCTATCTAGTTGAGAAGCATGCTCCATACTACCTGAAACGACTGCAACAATAGGAAAATCTGTTTGAAACGCAAATCCTAATCCTGGATATAATAAAAATTTAATAATAACAAAAGCCAATAAAACATTAAGCACCCAAGAAATCCAACTATCACTATACCATAAAAATCTCCAAGCTTTTTTGATATTCTTTTTCAAAGACATATGCCTACTTTATTACGTTACCCTTTTAAAATATTGTTAATCTTTGCTCATAAATAATGTAGTAACTACTATTTGCACCAATATCCGAATAATAACCTTTTTTTTCATATGTCATACCTGAATGCTCTTAAAACACTACATACACCTCTACGTATGCACGTACAACAAGCATTTAATCAAACATATTCGTTATTAGAAACCATGACTAACACATCATCACCGCGTGCACAATTAGTACAAGCACATTTTACCACCTCTTTTTATGATCCGAATACACATTCTATTGGCATTGCTAGCACACAACAACACTACTGGGACGTCTATTTTGAAGAAATTTCGCATGCTATACGGCATCAACAACAACCTCGCGAACAATTACCACTTACCCTAAGCATGATTGTACATGAATTTTTTGGAGGATTAGGTAGAAATATAGGCAGAACCTATGCAAGTAAGTGGAAAACACCTATACGATGGCTACCTCATAATCCCTTAAATCGTAGTAGATCATTACTAAAAAACCCTAAAAAACACAGTATGTCTGTACACCAAACAGTACAACAACAACCTTCTGAATTATATCATGAATTAGGATATTTACTTGCTGATTTTTATGTCATAACTCCTGCTGTATTACCAGCACTCTACAAAGCTCCTGACAAAGATATACACACGTATGTATTTGGCCACATAAAACAAAAACACCCCGCAGTACAACAAGTCTTTAGAAGTATATGAAAGGTATATAAAATCTAAATATATTAATAATATAGATCAAACATAAATGAAACATAATGTATAATTTGCTGTACATAATTACGTATTATATTCACCGCTATCACTGATGCAATACAATCGCACAAACCTTTTTAAAAAACATCGCCTGCACCTCTATAATGCAACAACGCCACGACATTCACACACTGTTAAAAGTTATAAAAAAGACAATTAAAGACACACAAGCATTTATTCCTCATAAAGGATATACCGTATTAGGCGATGATGCATACGCACACCTTGCAAAAATAATTATGCAACACCTCTTTTCGTATGCCCAAGCAAACGGTTCTTTTGTATGCACTGCGTATTACATGGAATATATTGCTCAACAACGACTACAAACCATACTTACCAATACACCTATGCAAAAACAAGAGTATCCCAGCATTTTTGCACACCTACAATATGAAGAAATGCTTATCTTAGCAACACATTTCAAGAGTACATCTTTACCCAAATTACACGATGACTTTTTTTCTTTAAGTGTTTCAGCAGGATTTGCAAGTGCAAAAAGTTTACAACATATTTATAACACAACGGTGAAACCATGATATGTTTAGGTATTGAATCAACTGCTCATACCTTTGGAGCTTCTGTAGTACAAAACACAACAGTGTTAAGCAATCAAAAACATGCACTTACCAATGAAGATGGAGGTATGATACCTGCATTACTTGCAGAACATCATGTACAATACGCAAAAGTTATTATCACGCAAGCACTCAAAAAAGCAAAGATGTCTATACAAGACGTTAATTGTATTGCTATTTCACAATCTCCTGGTATTGGTAACGCACTACGCATAGGTATGTTATGTGCTAAAACATTAGCAGTACTACACAACAAACCATTAGTGGGAGTCAATCATTGCATTGCTCATCTTGAAATTGGACGACTGCTCACGCAAGCCAAAGATCCTATTTTACTATATGCATCAGGTGCAAATACACAAATCATTTCCTATGAACAACAACGTTATCGAATTTTAGGAGAAACGTTAGATAATGGTATTGGTAATATGTTAGATATGTTTGCTCGCCATATTGGCTTAGGGTTTCCAGGAGGACCAAAAATTGCTGAACTTGCCCAAAAATCAACCAACTACATTCCTTTACCATATGTCGTAAAAGGTATGGATGTAAGTTTTGGTGGTATACTTACCAACATTAAACAAAAGTATGACAGCAAACAATACGATGTGCATGATATATGTTTTTCATTACAAGAAACAGTATTTGCAATGCTTACTGAAGTAACTGAGCGCGCACTTGCTCATTGCAACAAAAACGAAGTCGTATTAGGAGGAGGTGTTGCGTGTAATACACGTTTACAACAGATGGTGACAGCTATGTGTGCTCAACGCAATGCAACCTGTTATTGTTTACCTAATGAATATAATGTAGATAATGCAGCTATGATTGCACTCACTGGACTGCTTATGTATAAAGCTCAAAATACGCTATCTATTGCTCAAGCACAGATAGAACCGTATGTACGAACTGATGACGTTATAGTAAATTGGCGCTAAATCTTACATGGTATATAATACTACACGTCATAAATACTATACATAATATTATGTAACAACAATACTCTTATCTAACACACGACCAAAAACATATGAAAAACATAAACAACACATCTACAAAATATTTATAAACTAAATTTATCTCTAATCTTTTATGCAAGATCAAATAGAAGTTTTAGAAGGAGAGACGTGTCCTATTTGTAAACATAAAACACTTACCCTTACTGAATCTCACAAAGAAATTCCTTATTTTGGTATGGTCTATTTATTTTCCATGAGTTGTTCTTCATGCCATTATCACAAAAGTGATGTAGAAACAGAACAAGAACAAGATCCTATTACGGTATCATTTACCGTGAGTAAAGAAGAACATATGAAAGTACGTGTAGTAAAATCAGGAAATGCAACGGTCAAAATTCCACGTATTATGACTATTGAACCTGGAGAAACGTCTAATGGGTATGTAACCAATATTGAAGGGTTATTAAATCGTGTAAAAAAAATGTTAGAATTCCAAAAAGAGGAATGCGAAGAAAAAGAAGATCAAAAGAAAATAAAAAATATGCTCAAAAAATTACAAGATGTCATGTGGGGAAATGATTCTATTACCATTACTCTTAATGACCCTACGGGAAATTCTATGATTATCCATGATGATGCTGTGGTTAAAAAAGGTAAAAAGAAATAAGTACACCACTATTGCATCAACGTATCTACTGTACAACGTAACACACATTGTATTATACACATTATCTAACAGCTAATAAGAATAGCCAATATATCATCATACTTATTTCATCTTTGATACATCAACTTCTTCAACATCTTCTTCTTCAATACCAGCTTGTTTTTTTAATTCAGCTTCTTTAATATTTACAGCTTCTGAAAGCTCTTTGGTTGCTTCACGTAATTCTTCGTCTGAATATCCCATGTTTTTTAATTTCTTAAACACATCACTGGTTTCCGAACCAATATCTTTAAGTAAATGCAACACTTTTTCTTCATGGTCAATAGCTTTGTATATTTTATCAGATGCTTCATAGCTTTCCAATACTTTTTCAATTTGTTGTTCATCTAAACCTTCCGAATGTAAACGCTCTTTAATTTCTAAATCAGTTTTATCCATTGATTTCATAATACCTACAATTTCTTCAAAATAATTACGCTCTTCACTATCTTTTGCTTCTTTTTGTGCTATAGCATCTTTTTCTTTTTGTGTTAACGGTAACTTTTGAGCAATTTTTTTAGGTAACTTCGGTTTAATAATTTCATACCAATGAGTTATGGTATCATGGATTTGTTGCTTAACAGATGCTTTTTGAATGAGCTCTTTTTTCTTTTTATGATGCAAAATATCTGGATGTTTTTTCACATAATATCCCCCAAATCCAATGCTAACAGTTAAAAAAAGAAGTACTATCCATAACCACATATAAGAAGGTTGCCTTCCTATAACAACATCAATATAATGCTCAGAAAAATCTGTTTGTAAACTAATACCACCTACATATGTAACATTTTCTTCTGGCTGTACCGTTACCACCAAGGGAATCGTAATCTCTTGTTGTCCATCTAACGTAATATCCTGTTGACTAATAAGAAAATAGCCGTCATCTGGCTCAATACGTATAGAAACATCAACAGGAAAATCCCATTGATTCGTTATGCTAAACACATAATCATCTTCAACATCAACAATAGCAATACGCCTTGTATCTATAAGCAAAGGGGCTTGTCGTAACTCTGATTTTTGCATCTGCACTTCTTGAACAAATGTTTCACTTCTATACGTACACACCAATTCTCCTTGCATATCACGTGTAAATAAACTAACATCATACAACATAACGGGCATCGTACCTTGTTTTTCTAAAGAAAAACGAACTTGCGTTTCTTCAAAATTGAGTACACAACTAAACGGCGCATTCACACGAGCAACATCAACAAACAAAATTCCTTGTTGATCATGTACATAATAGGTTTCTTGCACAGTAGCATCAATAACTACTTCTTGTTCATAGACAACTGGAATAATTAACAATATATCTTCATCTTCTACTATTTCAATAAATCCATGATAATACCCTGCAGAACTATCAGTAACCCGTAAGGATAAAGAGGTGTTACTATATTCTTGCATCGATGAAGGTAATTGCACGTTTATTTTATCTTTAATAGTTCCACTAACATTAACACTAATATTTGTCAGAGCAAATTTTGTTGGATTAATAAGTATATGTGATTCCTGTGTTTGAGTAATACGAATAATATCTTGTGAAGCTAATCGTAAAAAAGGTCTGGCATTATCTTTTAAAATCATAAAAGAAAGTGCATCATCTTTCACATGATCCCATCCAAACAAAGGATAATGAATAGACATCCATAAACGAGCATCATGTAACGCCTCTTCATACGTAGAAAAATCTTGTTGCTGTAATGCTAATATAGCCATAACTGTTGGAGCTACTCGTTTTTGCACTGAACCACTTCCCCAACTACCATCATTGTTTTGTGTATAAATAAGCCACTGAGCAACATCTTTATTTTCTTTATCTAGCGCATACAAATACAAAGCAGAATCAAAAATAGCTTCATCAGTTGATAAAAATTTTCCTCTTATAGGATGAAATTCCAATTGATCCTCTAACCATTCTAATCCTTTATCTTTTTGTTCTTCTTCTAATTCACTTAACAACGCATATAAAGACACTTTAGTACTACAAGTTGTCCATCGTTGTTGCCCCCAACACGGTTGACTAATACGAAAAACACTTTTATTTTCATAACTATCATCTAATGGCTCTTCATCAGGCAACACATAATCAATACGCTGTGATTCACTAAAACTTCTAGATACAATATGCATACCAGCATGATCACGCATTTCCATACGCACTGAACTATTGTCACACCAAAATACAAATCTATGGCCATACTCTGGAGTTATGGTATATGACTTAATATCATCTCGTTGAATAATACCATCAAACAAATTTTGATTATTATATTGCAACGTACACTGAGCATCACGATTAACTCGAAAAGAAACATCCCACTCTCTTTGAGGTACAATATAATTTTGTTGACGCTCTAACCATACCACACCATCATGATACGTACGCACCGTATGATTAATACCAGCTAAACTCAAAAACCCTAATGTACGAGCTGTTTCATATAAATGACATCCTGAACCATCTACTTGCCAGCATTTTTCTTCTTCATTTCTATGTTCTTTTAACCACTCTAATCCATAAAATATCTCTTGAGCAAATCGTTCATTGAATTGTGATAATATCCATACACCATAAGCAGTATCTGAAGGAGTATCCCATCCACCATCCCATTTTTGTGTTTGGATAATACGTTCAGGAGCAACTAACACTTTATGAGTAAAAAAAGGTTCAACTAATTTTTGTTGTTCTCCTTGCTTATCATACAATACTTGTAAAGAAGGTCTATTACATTCAAAAGCATCTAAATCAATTAACGACAAAGAACAAGATCCATTCCATTGATGAGTTACCAATTCAACTTGATTAAAATTATCTAAACAATATAACACATGTTGATGATATTGAGTGTCTTGCTTACACATAATACCTGTAATTTGTTCAGTATTTAAAGTGACATCTGAAGAAAGAAAAGAAATTTCAGCAAAGACAAAAGGAATACTCACAAAAGGTATACTAAGTAAACACATGACGAATATCAGATTCTTCAAACCCATGTTCTCGTAACACCTCCTTTATATGTTCATCATCCAAACCCTGTTGTTTTTGATAAGCTACAAATTTTTTCAATACAACTGCTGATATCTTATTCCAAGCATGTTGTGGCTGTTGTGTACCTGTTGTGTGTTCAGGTATATGTGTATGTGTTGTATGCTCATTATGTATATGATTAGTATGTGCATCATTTGTATTATTATTGTTTGTATGTTGATGCCGTTGATATGCCAAAGAATCTACTGCCTCTTGTTGTTGAGTGTGTACATTATGTTGTGCATGAGTTGCAACGTTATTATCTGCTTGCTCATGTTGGTGTTGTGTATGAGCACTTACGTTATGCTTATCAGATGAAGATTTAAGATGTAATTTTTGTAAAAAGTCTTTTACCATATGTTTACTAGCATGGTGTGTTGTATCACCTGTAGCGTTTTGAGAAGAAGATTTTCCATCAGCTGTATGTGCAACATCATTGACATGAGAAGATACGTGTGCTTTGAGATGACTTGCATCTGTATCTTTTTTAGTACTATATTTTTGCAACACTTCATGAAGTGATGGTTTGTGAGAACGTTTTTCCTGTATAGTTGTTGTAGATGAAATGGTTTGCTTACTTTTTTTAGACA
>JBLKON010000106.1:0-2586 GCA_047602725.1 Candidatus Woesearchaeota archaeon | reverse complement strand
ATGCACGAAATGGTCATTCGTATTTTTATTCAAGAATATAATGAAGCCATACAATCAGTCAAATGATAACACTACCACTATATGCTTAAAATATAATTTTTATCACTCTCGTATAATAATGTTTATAAACATCCAAGGTACACCACATATATGGCACATATTGTTGTACAAAAAGCACTCAATGCTTTTGATGAAAAAGTAAAACACAGTGTGAGTTGTGCAACACTAAACGATAATGCGTTAAGAGTATGTCCTGCATCTTTACATAATCAAGTACATATGAACGAAATTGTACATGCTATTGAGCAAAAGCAAGAGCCTACGGGGACTCTTAAAACATTTGTACAACAATGTTCTCAATGTCAATTATGCAAACAGCATAGTCCAGACGGTTCACAATTAGATGTATTACTATTAGCATTAAAAGCAAAAATTAAAAATGAATATCAACAACCACTTCATGCTCAACCAGCTAGTATGCTAACAACTATGCAACAAAAATATGTCCTTTTTCAAAAAAAAGCAATACTGGGAGAATTGTTACATGTTATTGACAAAGTTCCACAAGCATCAACTATTTTATTTGCAGGAGAGCATATCTTTTGTGATGATATCCAACAAGTGTATGCCACAGTAAAGCAACACATGAAAATTATGGGAGGTTTTAGTTTACATTCAGGGTATGATTTTTATGTGCAAGGTTATATGCAAAAAGCATATGAACAATTTGCCTTATTAGCATCGCATCTCAAACAAGTCAAAACAATAGTTGCTCCATCATTAGCAACGTATCGTGCATTATCCATTATTAAACAAGAATATCAATTATCATACACCTTATTAACCTTATCACAATGGTTGTTACAACATCCACCAACATACAAATCATTATCAGTAAATGTGTATCATAATACAACGTGGTTTATGGATCATACATGTGCTTTACAACAATGTATTGATGGTAAAGATATAGATGAACAAAAACAGTTACCCACTATGGAATATAATTATGGGTTTGATGAGCATAATCAAGTAATCATAGAAAAAATAAAAGAAGCAGTACATCGGGAAGCTCTGGTAGTTGATTGTATATGGACAGCTCAAGTATTACGAAGTCAAATAGATATACCAGTGTATAGTATAGGGAGTTTTATACAACATGAATAATTATGTAGTAGTTGGAAATGGTATTGCTAGTGCAACAGTGGTTCAACACTTAGCACGCATTGATTATGGCGCTCCTATTACGTGGATTCGTGGAAAAAAACAACACGCGTATAGTAAATATGGTGCAGTAGAACATATGAGTCATAGTGGAAAGATAGATCCAGCGCAATGTATTCCTTCTTCTTTTTTTACGCAACACAATATCACGTTTGTCAATGAGCCAGCAGTACGTATTGAGCAAAAACGTGTATACACTCCCACACAATCGTATTATTTTGACAATTTATGTCTTGCTATAGGAAAACAGAGTTTACAAACACAGAAGTTTGTGACTGACGTTTCAAAAATAGCACATATTAAAGAAATTATGCACACGCCAGCAAAATCTGTAGTATTACTAGGGGCAACGGCATATGCTTTGTATTTGGCCTTACATTTGGCGCAAAATGGAGTACGCGTAACTATTGTAGAAAAAAATAATCATATTTTAGATAATGTGTTACCTAGACATATTGCAGATATTATTATTACGTATTTACGTTCGTTTGACATTTCTTTTGTATTAAACGATCAAGTTGTTCATTTTGGTGGCGTTAATCAACAGTTGTCTTATGTGGAAACGTTTAAGAAAGCTCGCTATGAAACACAATTATGTGTACATATGGACACTTATAAAATTAATAGTGATCTTTTGAGTAAAACAGGCATTAGCGTACGTAATGGTATTGTAGTTAATGAACATATGCAAACCACACACCCAGATGTATTTGCTTGTGGATTATGTGTGGATGATGCACCGTGTAGTTGGAGTGTTGCCAAAGAAATGGCTCAAGTTGCAGCGTATGCGATGTATGGTAAACCTTATGTGTACATGCCAAGTGAACCGATATATCATTGTCAGTTACAAAAAAAAACGTTATTTTGGATTGGTAATTGTAACCCACAAGATAGGCGAGTAAAGGTAATTGAACATATTAATAGGTATGAAAAAACGTTTGTGTGTTATTATATCTTAGATAACGTGCTAATTGGTGCATCTTGTTTTGGTAAACCGTTTGATGCATATGCTATTAAACATTTTATTGACGCTCAGGTGCCTGTGCAGGAAGCGGAATTCTTGTAAAACGTTTACAGGTATAACAGTAATAGACTAATTTATGTTGTTGCGTTCTTACTCTACAATTTTGTCCATGTATAAAATACGTATAACAATGTTTGCAAAACAAACGTTTTTGTGAGAGTTTGATACGATACTTTTGTGCTAACGTGCGTGCTTTTCGTACCATGGTGTTTGCTTGGTGCGGTTCTTGTTGTGCACGTGCAAAAAAAGAAGAAATAGTATGGTACGCCATTTTTTTTTGACGATGTTTTTTAGCATTCATATACAGAGGTAAGTAAGAGAATGCTTAAAAATGTTTA
>JBLKON010000105.1:0-2602 GCA_047602725.1 Candidatus Woesearchaeota archaeon | reverse complement strand
CAAGATGGTGCTTGTTTAGACGAACACAAAAGTACCAATTTTAGAGGAACTATTTTGACTAATGATATGGTTATTAGAGAGTGAAGTTAAATATCTTATTATACTTTTTATGATCTACGATATCCAAAACAACAACTTCACTCGGATTAATTATTACAACTCTATCTATATGTTTATCAATATATAAGATTCAGGAAAACTTATAATGAAAAATATTTTTATATATTAGAAACCTTCCACACACAAAAGAGATGAATACTATGGAAATAGAAATAAAATTTAAAGTAGATGAGCCTAAAAAAGTAATTTTAAAGGCACAACAAATCGGTTTTAACATAGAAAAGAAAAAACACCAGATAGACTATTATTACGTCGTCAATAAAATCACAAACGATGGTGAAAGAACATATTTTCGAGTAAGAAATAATCCAGATAGTACGACATGGTCTGTAGATTTACATACTATTGTAAGCGAATTTGCTACCGATGAAATTGAAATTGGAACCAACAAAGATATTCAAAAAATACTCAAATATCTTGGCCACAACATTGTTTGCATTGTGGATAAACAAAGAACGATTTTAAAGAAAGATGATGTTTTGATATGCATTGATGAAGTACAAAATCTGGGGAATTTTGTAGAACTAGAAATTGAGGGTACACAAAATGATTTTGCTATACTGCAAACTCTGGCAAAAGAACTATGTCTGGACTTACAAAATCGAGTTAGCAAAAAAGGCTATCCTGATCTCTTAATGGAATTGAAATAGTATTTAAAAGATAAAAAATATTATCTGCTCATTTTTCACATCAGACTAAAAAACGTGTAAGAAAAATGGCGCCACGGGTGGGATTTGAACCCACGCTTCCCAAGGGAACGGGATATTTGCGGTATTACAGGTTTCTAAAAAACTTGATAGTTCTTAGCAATCCCGCGCAATACCAGGCTATGCGACCGTGGCACATATACTAAAAAATCCTAAGTCATTTATAAATATTTGCGTAACTTATTTATATCTACTCACTCTCTACTGTGTATATGACTACTTCCCCTAAAACAACCATTCATATTGACAAACATATCGCTCAACAGCTAAAAGATATTGGTCAATCTTCTAAACAAACGTACAATGAATTACTTCGTGATATGATTACTGTCTACACACAACACGATGACTCATTTTTACATACTATTCAACAACAGAAAATGAAAGAATTGTGGGATAATCAAGAAGATGAGGCATGGAAAGATGCCTAAAGCAGGAGATATTGTATTAGTACAGATCCAATTTATTGATACTCATGACATAAAAATTCGACCTGCTATGATTCTTTTTAGTGAGTACAATAATATTGTTGTTGCGGGTATTACTAGTAATACTACCATGCAAGGTATTCCCTTAACCATTCAAGAAGGTGCAATCAAAGATAGTGTTATCAAAATTAATTATATTTTTACCATAAGCCCACACATGATACAAAAAATACTTTTTAGTGTAACACAACAAAAAAAACAAGCAGTTTTTCAAGCGCTTATCAATAAGCTACACTAACGCCCTTGGGAGGATTCGAACCCCCGACCTATTCCTTAGGAGGGAATCGCTCTATCCATGCTGAGCTACAAGAGCATACCAACACAAAACCACTCATTTTTAAAACATTTACTATTTATGTCTTTTTATGCAACTCAAAACACACTACACCGACTTTATTGTTGACGAACAAGCAACACACAACCCCACGCAAGGTACGTTTAGCCTCTGCCTACTCAAAAAACAAGGTATGACAACCCTCCAAGCAGTCCATGCTATTGCCAAACATGTAGGTGTACACACTAAATATGTTGGATATGCGGGATTAAAAGATAAATTTGGTATTACCACTCAATATATCTCTATTAAATTTGGAAAAAAAGAGCGTATTACCTCTTTTGATCATCCGTATTGTTCCCTTACCTATCTAGGTCAAATTCCGTACCCTATTACTCTAGGAAATTTACAAGGAAACACCTTTACCATTACAGTGCGTCAATTACCCAAACCCCTTACCCCTCTTAGTTGTATGCCTAATTATTTTGATGAACAACGTTTTTCTAGTAATAATATTGCTATTGGTTTAGCACTACTACAACATAATTTTGCTTATGCAGTTTCTTTAATACAACAAGAACATAACGTACAACACTACATACAACATCATCCCAACGATTATATTGGAGCGCTACGTACTTTGCCTGTCAAACAACTCATGCTTTACATAGGAGCCGTACAAGCATTATGTTTTAATCAACAACTCAGTGAGCATTGTGCACAACAACCTCATAGGTGTGTATCTGCTTCTTGGGGAACATTATGTATTCCTACACATCCTATCTATGAAGATATTTCATTTTGTCTACCTGGATTTGATAGCCCATCATTACCTCTACTTACTACACACCATATTACTCCACGATCTTTTATTATGAAATCTATTCCAGCATTGGCAACAGCAAGTGTACAACGAAAAGCATTTGTACCTATAGAAGCATTAGAATTGGGAGCGTATGCACAAGACACACAACAAGTATCTTTTTTTTTACCTAAAGGTTCGTATGCAACGA
>JBLKON010000004.1:0-19662 GCA_047602725.1 Candidatus Woesearchaeota archaeon | reverse complement strand
GCTTGTAGAATTACCATATACTATTTTTAGAATGTAGACTTTATAGATTTTTCTATCAGTTATTTAATAACACTGCTTAGAAATTAGACTTTATAAATATTTACTATTACCACATTAAAAATAATAAAAATGAAACTTACATCAAACTACTCTTTGACATAAGCCTTTACAATCACTACATCTTCTAACGGTTTATCGCGTGCATTAGTGGGTACTTTTGCTATGCTATCAATGACATCCATACCTACAACAACTTTACCAAACACAGGATGCTTACTTTGTGCAGGAGGTTTATCCCAATCCAAAAATGTGTTATCTACCAAATTAATAAAAAACTGACTTCCACCAGATTGAGGACCAGCATTTGCCATACTAATAGTACCACGAACATTTGAACTGCCTTCTACAAACTCATCTTGAATCGTATACCCAGGACCTCCTGTACCATCCCCGCGAGGATCTCCACCTTGAATCATAAAACCATCAATAACACGATGAAATATAAGACCATCATAGAATCCATCTTCCACTAATTTCTTAAAATTCCCTGCCGTAATTGGCATACTATCATATAATGCAATTTCTATATTTCCTTTATTTGTTTCAAATACTACTGTTCCCATGTTTTGTTCCTCTCCATTATTATACCATACACTTACTGCAAACACAATTACCAACAACACCACAACTGCTCCTGCATAATACCATTTTGATACACATTTTTTTTGCTCACTTGCGTGCTGTTTATGTATGTGTTTATGTTTTTTATGTTTTACCATTCCCTATCACCTTTGATATTTGTCTTGCAAATATGCAATATAATCCTGAGCACCTAAAGGTTTTCCTGTCACTTTTTGTGCTAACGTTAACGTATCATATAAGTTACCTTGACTCCAAATATGGGTATGCAACCATTCTTTCAAGGGTTCAAAATTTCCTTGCACCACACATGTATCAACATCAATACTTTTTTGCATACAAGCATGTAATTGTGCAGACAGCATGGTTCCTATAGCATACGTAGCAAAATATCCCATACTTCCCATAGACCAATGTACGTCCTGTAAACACCCTTGTGCATCATTGGGTACATCCACACCTAAGTATTCTTTCATTAACGCATTCCAACGTTGTGGTACATTCTCAACTGCTAACGTACCACGAATCAATTCTTGTTCAATAGTAAAACGCAACATAATATGAAAGGGATACGTTAACTCATCTGCTTCCACGCGTATAAAAGAGGGTTGTACCTGATTAATTGCAGTATATAGCGTATCTACATCTACACTTAGTCCATAAGCTTCTTGCACTTTTGGTAAAAAAAACTGCCAAAAAGCACGTGAACGCCAAATATGATTTTCCCAAAAACGTGATTGTGATTCATGTACAGACAAACTCACTGCTTCTCCTAAAGGTAAACCAAACCATTGTTCAGGCAAACCATGCTCATAAAAAGCATGCCCAGCTTCATGCATCGTAGACCCCAAAGCACTTACCCATCCCTCACTAAATCGCGTAGTAATACGTCCATAACAAGCCGTAAATGGATGAGTGGAAACATCTAAACGGCCTTTAACAAAATCGTACCCTATAGCCCGCAATAATTCATGGTTTACATGTTGTTGCACACCAATATCAATATCTTTATGTAAAAAATCATACGTTGTATGCGACGTAGCTGCCTGAATTAATGGTAAAAGTGCACTACGTATATCAGCAAAATAAGTATTTACTTGCTCAATAGTCATAGAAGGTTCATATTCTTCAAACAAGACTTGATAAGGATCTTTGTTGGGATCAATATGCTGAGCAATGGTACGCAGTAACGTAACTATTTTTTGCAAATGAGGTGCAAACACTGAAAAATCAGATGCTTTTCTTGCTTGTTCCCATGCATGATGTGCAGTAGAACATATGTGAGAAAATTCTTGCACCACATATTCAGGAACACGCACATTACGTTCATAACGGCGTTTTATTTCTGCAACATTACGTCGTTGTTCATCATTTTGTGGTTCAACTATTGCTAATAATGCACCAATACGAGGATTCACTAACAACTGATGCGTTACTGCAGCAAGCGTTCCTTCTTGTACAGCGCGATGTTCGGATGCACCTTTAGGCATCATAACATCGCGATCCCAACCCAACACTTCTTGTATTGATCCAACTATCATTCCTTTTTTTACTAAGGCACACAATTCTTCATACGGTTCCATAGATATAAAAGAAGACGTACACTATAAAAAGATTTTGAAAAATTAAGCAGAAGTAACCGTTACACTTCCACCAGCTTGTTGAATTTTTTCAATAGCTGAAGCAGACGCATACTGAACTGTTACATGATACGCTTTAGTAACTTTTCCTGCACCCAGTAACTTATCATAACCCATTTTTGTCATATCAATAGTTATCTTAGCACCATCAACACTCACTCCTTTATGAGCAACTAAATGCATCTTATCAAATTGAGATACATTCATTACTGCATGCGTAACTGAAGCTTGACGAATAAACCCTTGCTTACCAAAAATCCTACCTGCTTTAAACATACTAGGTTTCTTTTGATCACCACGTTTACCTGAACCAGCATTACCACGACCACCGCGAGAACCAGACCCTCGATGCTTTTTCTTTTCTCCCCAACCATGAGTCCAACTTCCACGTTGGCGAGAATTTTTTTTACGTTTATTATGTACCATACAGCATCACTTCATCTTTTCAATTAAAGCATTAATTGCATCTCCTCGATTTCCTAACACGCCACCATTTTGATAAGATATCTTAATACCCTTACGTTCAAAACCACCGCGTGGAGGATGTAAATGAGCAACCTTTTTGTCTCCCATTTTTGTTTGTAATACTTGTAACATCTGTTCATTCACAGGTCCCCAAGTAACATGATCCTTAACTTTTTGTAACATACCCTTATACGTTGGTGTGTCTTCAATAACCACACAAGCATGCTTTTTACCTAATCGTAACATCGTAAACGTATCACGAATATCTGAAGATATATGCACATCCCCACGAACTCTAATTACAGCTAGCTTACTCATTACTTTCACCCTGTTGTTCAATTGGTCCATATACAATACCTAAACGTTCCATATCACCAGCACGCACCTTAAACTCACTTAATTTTTGTAATGCATCAAAACATGCTTTAATAACATTAACTTTAGTTGCAGTGTGTCCTCGCGTTTGTGCACGACAATCACGAATACCTGCCAATTCTAAAATTTTTTGACATTCTTTTTCAACAACTAATCCCGTACCTAACGGTGCTGGAATTAACGTCATTTCAACAGAACCACTTTTACCCGTAACTTCAAAAGGAATGGTATGAGGTACCTTTGTTTCAGACTCCCAATCACCTGCTCCACGAGCAATTTGAATCATATTTAACTTAGCACGTCTCACTGCTTTTTCACGAGCAGGAACTGTTTCTTTAGCTTTTCCTACACCTAAACCAACATACCCGTTTTTGTTACCTATTACTGCATACGTAGTAAAACTTGGCTTATTACCTTCTTTGGTTTTTTTCTGTGTTTGTTTAAACACACGACGTTGACCGCCACCAAACTTACCTTTAGCTTGACCTATCATTAATAAGTCATGCGTAGCATCAGGTAATAGTGCATCAATAACTTCTGCTTCTAAAATAATATGACCACCGCTAAACACTTCTTGCATAGTAGCAATAGCGCCTGACTTAACTTTTTTTCCTAATTCTGTTTTAGGAACCCATTCTTGTTGTTCACTCATGATTGCATCCCTGTAATGTTTTGTTTCACTGACTCGACTACCTTCGGTAATTCTTCTGGTACTACACCAGCTTTAATATACCGTGAAAAATGTGTATCATACTTTTGTTTATTCTCAGCTTTCAAATGTTGTGCATAACTAGCAATGTGTTGTCCAGTTATACGTGTATCACTAGGAAATACTTGCTTATCACATACTAAAGGTAAACCACCTTCAACTGCACCACAAGCAACAGCATACACTTTTGAACCTGCTAAATGAGTAACTAATCCAGTATCTAAAATAACGGATGATACTCCTAATTTTTTAGCCTTTTGAGCAATACTCAAACCAACTAAATAAGCTTCTGGAATATTACCATTAGTAACCTTCCAACCATGTTGTTGTAACTGACGAGAATCTACTGCCACCAAAATTTTATCTCCTTGTGGCACATATTCTACTACTTGAGCAACAATATGTTGTGAAAAACAACGTACAACTAAACGCACTTGATGTGATTTTAAAAGAGACAGACGTTTACGATAATCAGTTTTACCTTCTCGTTTTCGCCTTTGAGCAACTACATAAATTTTTTTGTGTGCCATTTATTTCACCAATCCCTTCTCATCAATAAACAATTTTAAGTGACGTTTATTTCTAAACACTCCACCTTTCACGCGTTGATATAACATACGATAATCTTTAACCGTTAATTTTTCTTTATCACGTAACTCTTTAATTAAAGCACGTTGTAAACGAACCTTTGCCATCCATACATCTTTAGTAGATAAACGAGCATGAGCAGTTCCTCTACGTGAACCAGCACCACGTTGACGTCCCTTACTTTTTTGAGCTTTAATAGCACGAGCACGAACCTTACTTTGATAAGCAGTTTGTTTTTTAGTAATAATTCCACTATTAATCAAAGAGCGAATATCTTGGGTTGTAATTGCTTCCTTGATAACCTCTAAAGAAGCTTCATCAAAAACTACTTTTTTTTGTGACACTCCTAAAATCGAAGCAGCTAATCGTTTTTGAACTGTTAATCGCATACCTATTCACCTATTGTTTATGTAAAAGGACTTTTTCCTGTTCCTTTTTCTCTTCTTCTTCTGTCAATTTCTTTTCTTGCTTAACCTGTTGTACAGGAGCTTTTTTAGGAGTTTCAACCTTCTTTTGTGGAGTATGACGCTGTGTATAAGCATCAATATCATGAATATTAATAACAATAATCTTATGAGCTTTTGCATACTCTAACAAAGCAACCTTTTTGCGCATACCTATCTTACCAATAACCACACATTGCTTTTTAGGATCAATAGCTTGCAATTGTTCTAATTGTTGTACATACACAATTGCTAACCCACTTTTAGTATCAACATCACGCAATGTTTTAGGCATCCTATATCCTTGTGAAGGCATAGCTTTATGACCACGCTTTTGTAAACGCATTTTGTTAGTCAAACCCTTTGGACGTTTCCAATTTGTTTTAACACGTTTTTTTTGCCCACCCTCATGTTGAGTGAACGTCGGACGTTTTGATTTTATTAAAGCACGTATCATCTTTCCACCTATACTGTAATTTCTTTATCTCCCTTTTTAACAATGTAAATACCGTCTTGAAACACACGTCTATCAAAACCAGGACGTCGCATTAATTGTTCAATATCACTAGCAATAGTACCAGCTAATTCTTTATCAATACTAGTAATATATATTTCATTACCATCAATTTTAACATCAGCACCTTGTTTTAATACTAATTTTCGAGGAACAGCTTCCCCTAAAAAGTTTTTAACAACTAACGTACCTTTGTCAATAGTAACTGTCATAGGAAAGTGACTTGCACACACACGTAATTGATACGTAAAACCTTCTGATACACCTTTAAGTAAATTACGAGCATGAGCTGTATACGTTCCTAAAAACATCTTTTTTACACGCGTAACATTAACAGCCTTAACAGTTAAAGTATCACCTTCAACACTAAACATAATATCTCCACTAGCAAAATGCTTAGTGAGTTCTCCTTTAGGTCCTTTTACCTTAAGCATTTTTTCCCCAGCTTCGACTTGGACACCTTCTGGTATAGTTACCGTTTTTTGTAATTGTGCTAATTTCATATCCTACACCTAATAACAATAAGCTATTAACTTTCCTCCAATTTGTAATGTTTTTGCTTCATCTAGCGTCATAATACCCTTAGAGGTTGTTACAATAATAACACCAAAATCTTTAGCAGGCAAATAACGTTTTTCTACCTTTTCATATTCAGCATTAGTAAAGGAAAAACGCGGTTTAATAACACCCACACGATTAATAGTATGTAATAAATGAATAACAAGTGTTCTATCTTCACTTTCTTCAAAAGAACCTACATATTGTTGGTCTTGTAAAATTGAAAGCACTCGCTTTAACTGTGATGAAACAGGACTAACTGTCACTGCATCCTTTCCGACTTTTTCGGCGTTGTTTATTTTTGACAACACACTTGCTAATGGATCATTGAGTACCACTTCTTACACCTTAACTAAATTTCTTAAATCCTATTTTCGTTGCAATCCTTCTAAACGCCTGACGACAAATATGTAAACCATATTTACTAATATGTCCTGAAGTTCTACCAGTAACTTCACATTTACGTAACGCTCTACCACATGTTCTTTTTTTAGGAGCATTATGCTTTTTGTATTTAGCCAATTTGACTGGCTTTGCTTTCAACT
The DNA here is from genome assembly GCA_047602725.1 of Candidatus Woesearchaeota archaeon. Taxonomy (GTDB): domain Archaea; phylum Nanobdellota; class Nanobdellia; order Woesearchaeales; family DATGWN01; genus JBLKON01. The sequence goes on along the minus strand of JBLKON010000004.1, from coordinate 13,186 downwards.
GCTTGAATGCTTTACTATAATCACTAGTTGTCATCTTCTTCACGCAAGGTTATCTTAAATTGTTCTTTGGCAAACGCAATAGCTTCCTGTTGAGGAATTCTATGCTTAAGAGGAATTCGTGCTTTTCTAAGCGACCTCTTTTTAACTCTAAATCCTGGTCTATCCAACGTAATAGTTACTTGCAAACCAATAATACCAATACTTTGATCATATTTTACGCCAGGAATATCCAAATATTCTTTTAATCCAAAAGAGATGTTTCCATCATTATCAAAAGCATTTTTAGGCAACTTTTTATCTAAAGCAACCAATAAACGATCAATTACTTGTTGAGCTTGCTGCCCACGCAGTGTAATTTTACAACCAATAGGCAAACCTGGACGTAATCCCCATCCTGGCACACGCTTACTTGTTTTTGTTTTAACTGGCTCAATACCGGTAATCATTTTTAATAATTTAACTGCTTTTTCCATAGCACCGTGATCAGTTCCAGCTCCCATGTTTAAAGTAAGCTTCTCGACTCGTATTGCTTTCATTGCATCACTCATACAACATCACCAACAACAAATGCATATGCTTTTTTAGTAGTAAATTCCATACCTTCTACTTGTACACTAATAATAGTTCCTTGAATATCAACAACAGTTGCTTTTTTACCTCTATGCTTCCCACCAATAAGAACAACAGTTGCTCCTTTTTGTAACGACAAAATCTTGTCAACCTTACCTTCTTTGAGCGTAACAGTATCTCCCACTGCTAAAGCATCTTTTCCGGTATATAACACCGTTCTTCCATTTAATAATTGTAATTGTAATTGACCTTTTACAAACCCTTTACCAATAACTTTGCCTAATACCGTAACATCGCTAACTGGTTGCATAACTAATGTACCAATACTGTTAAACACTAAACGGTATGACTCATTACTTTTGGTAAACGTAATAATATCAAATAATCCGACTGGATAACGCACAGACTTACGATGCTTTCCATCAACAACAACAACATTATTCCCCAACATTGCCTTTAACTCATAAGATGTGCTACACTTTTGTAACATATCACGAACTACCACAATAAGAGGTAATGAAATTTCTTGTAATTTACCCGCTTGAGGACGTGCAATAAACGTAATACCTTTACGCTTTGTCGGCCATGTTCTTGGCACTGCCAATCTTTTTAAGTGATTTTTTACCATCGTACGTTCCTATCTTTATTATGATTTTTCTGTCGTTTTTTTCGTTGACGCTGCTTTTGATTCCTTTACTTTCGAATCTTGACTATTATGTTGTAATTTTTCCTTACGCTTTTTATCAGTAAGTATTAATTCCATCACTAACACATTGGATGTATGAATGGGATAAGGAACCTTTGCTCCACTTTTTTTAACCTGTTCAACTTTTTCAATAAACAATTTTTGTTTATGCACATCAATACTATCAATTTTACCAATAACACCTTTAAATTGACCACGTAAAATTTTAACTTTATCTCCCACACGCATACGCACATTACGGGTATTATACTTTTGACGCAACGTTTTTTCTAAATGCCCAACAACCATACTACTTTTAATATGACGTGGAGCATTAGCAACATACTTTCGTTGCTTTCGTGGTTGTACACTCGACTTCCATGTGGATACAAATACTTGTTTCATTTATCTCTTCCTCACACAATAACACTTGCAATTTTTGCAATATTAGGAAATCTCACACAAGCTTCCTTTGCTACTGGCCCTTTTACCGTTGTTCCTTTAGGATTTCCTTTTTCATCCTTTAAGACAACAACTGCATTATCTTCAAAACATACACGTAAACCATCCGCTCTTCGATACATCTTTTTTTGACGTACCACAACAGCAGGCATAACCTTGTGTACAATATCAACTTTTCCTGTAATAACAGCAACAGTTACCTGATCACCTACACCAGCAAATGCTAATTTTCCTTTGATAGCTTTAAACCCTTTAACTGAAACAATCTGTACAATTTTTGCACCACTATTATCACAAGCAGTTACCTTACTACCAATATTAAGTCCCCGTGTTACTGATGATCCTACTGCTTTCATACTTATTCACTCTTCTTCGTTTTTTCTTCACTTTGTTCGCGTTCTTCTTTAGCTTCTTTAATATGATCAATATCTGTGGTAACATTACCTACTTGCGCATTTGATTGCTCTCCTGCTTTTTTCAAAATTTCTACAATAACATGATGCTTCGTTTTAGACAAAGGACGAGTTGCCATTACACGTACAACATCCCCTTCTTGAGCCTCTACCGTATTGTGCACTTGCACCTTACTGCGCTTTTTAATATAACGATTATACTTTTTAATTTTTACTTGACGCTCCATAATAATGGTTGCTGTTTTTTGAGCTTTTGCTGAAATCACCGTACCAACTAACTGTTGACCACGTACTGATAATGCTGGCTCTCCTACTTGTTCACCGTAATTCATTGATCTTTCACCTGTTCACTTTGTAATGCATGTAAAACTGTTCTAATACGAGCAATGGTTCGTTTTGTTTTACGAACATTTCCTGGATTTTTAGGTGCAGATCCCGCAGCAATTTGCACATAATCCTTTGTTAATTGCAATTGTAAATCAGTCAACATTTTTGTTAACTCTTGGTCACTTTTTGCTCTTAATACACTTGCTTTCATTGTTCATCCTTGCCTTTTTTATTCACTACTTTTTTTCGTACTGTTTTTTTAACTGTCTTTTTAGTAGTTTTTTTAGCTGGCTTTTTTTCTGTTTTTTCTTTTTTATCTTCTTTGGATGCTGTTTTTTGCTCAGCATGTTCCTTTGAAGTCTCTGAAGCAACAGTTTGCTCTTCTTGTTCAACAGTTAACGTTGATTTTAATTGTACCTTATCAGGTAATACTAAATCTCCTGGCATTACGCGAACTTGAATACCCACCACACCTGACTTTAATTTAGCAACACTATAAGCAACATCCACACCATTTACTGCAATGTCACCACATTTTTTTAAATATCCCATATAAAAACGCCATCGCTTGGAACGAGACGAAGGAATTTTACCTGTCATAAGCACTTCAATACCTAAAGCACCCTGCTTGATAGCTTCATCCATAACACGATAACCAACTCCCTTAAAACCACCAGCTCCAAAGCGCTCTAAACTTGTTACAATATTTTCTGCAATAAGCGCTGCGCTAATACCGGGAACTTTAATTTCATTAATTTCGATTTGTGGATTTTCTAATTGGAATTTATGTTTAAGTATCTTCGTAATCTTTTTAATATTTCCACCTTTTGCTCCTACAACTAAACCTGGTCTAGCTGCATGAACAACAATTTTTTCCCCTAAAGGAGTTTTATGCAATTCACTGTGTGAATATCCAACACGATCCAAAAGTTCAGCAATATGTCTATCGATAAGATATTCATTTAACCTATCCTTGATAATTTTTCGTTCAATCATTGCTCACTACCCTCTTTGGATACCTTTGTTTTTTTAGGAACTTGATTTTCTACTTTTTGATCATTTACTTTTGTTGTAGCTTTTTTCTCTTGCTCAACACTTTGCGTAACTTTTTGTTCTGACTGTTTAACTTGTGGTTTATTCACTTTTTTCTCTGTTTTTTGTTCTACTTTTTGCTCTTCTACTTGCTCAGCAACTACTGAACTCACATCTTTTTTGGCTTTTTTATCCGCTTTCTTTTTACTTGCTGGACCTGTTACCCATATCTCTACATGAGCATTTTTAGCAATACGCCCTCTAAAACGTCCATAACGTGGATTACTTGTTGCTCTATTAACAACAATAGCATGAATAATAAGTTGTTGCTCATCTAAGTTTTTAACGGATGCATTAGCACTAGCTTGCTTGAGTAATTTCAAAAACACTTCTGCAGCCTTTTTAGGATAACGACCAGCAGCCATACCTGATTTATGCCCCACATTATCATTAAAACGTCTAAAAGGAACTGCTTGCTCTAAAGCAATAACACGCTCTAAGAGATGCTCTGCCTTTTTAACAGGTCTCTTTCTAAGCCAATTAGCAATTTCAATACCCTGTTTCCATGATATTTTAGAAGACAAAACAACAGCCTTAGCAAACTGCTTTTCTTCTGCGACTTGTGTTGCGTATTTATAGGAACTCATCAGTATTCACCTATCGAACATTTACCTTCGATTTTTTCTTACCTACACCAGCATCATTATGCTTAGCGCGCTTTCTACTCAATGCAAACTCACCTAAACGATACCCTAGCATTTCTGGCTCAACAATGACATCTTCAAACGTATTACCACGATGTACCTTAATGGTTTTTCCAACCATAAACGGTAACACAATCATATCGCGACAATGCGTTTTAACGGGTTTACTTGATACTTCCACACTTTTAACAAAAAGTTTTTCAGCATCAGTTAATCCTCGCAATAACTTTCTTCGTGAACGTGATGGAACAAGCCCAGCAAACTCTTTAGTTGACATTTTTTGTAACACGTCTAATGTTTTTCCACGATATGTAAACTCTTTTTTCGCCATCTTACTTGCCTACTTCTTTTTTCTACCTGTTCTTTTTGCTGCAACCATACCAACCTTTCTTCCTGGTGGTGCATTTCCTGAAATTGGACGAGCTTTACTCTTTCTACTTGTACGTTTATTACCAAACGGATGATCTACTGCATTCATAGCAGAACCAGACACCCTTGGATACAAATGATTACGAGCTTTATGTTTGTAATGTGCAACACCTGCTTTCAATAATGGCTTTTCAGTTCGTCCACCACCAGCAACTACACCAATAGCAGCACGACATTGTCCATTAAACACTTTTTGTTTTTTTGAAGGCAATCGCAACACTACACCCGCTGGAGTTTTTCCAACAATACGTGCATACGTACCTGACGCGCGAACAAACTTACCGCCATCGCCTGGCTTTGCCTCAATATTATAAATTAACGTACCTTCTGGAATATCTTGTAAAAACAACACATTTCCTTCTTTTACAACTGCCCCACTACCTGCTTGCAATGCATCACCAATACGCACACCTTCTGGAGCAATAAGCAACACTTCATCACCATGTTCATAAGCAACACGAGCCAAAGGAGCAGTATGAGCAGCACAATGCACTAAATCAACTACAACTCCTTCAACAACCTGCTCATGCATAATCGGATGTGTAGCTTCTCCTTTAAAGTTGAAACTATGAGCACGATAAGTAGTAGATCCCTTACCTCGTCTTTGTGTTATAATGCGCTTTCCCATCTTTACATCATTCCTAATTTTGTTGCAATATCAATAGCAGGTGTATCTCCTGCAAACACTACATAAGCATGCTTCGTTCCATCGCGTGCAATAAGCGTACGAACCACTTTAACTTTAGCACCATATAATTGTTCTATTTCTTGCTTAATTTGAGGTTTTTTTCCTTTTCTATCAACCACAAATACAAGTGCATTTTCTGACTCCATCATTTTGATGGCTTTTTCAGTTGACAATGGATATTTAACTACTTGTTGCATTTTATCTCACTCTACATAAACAATTTTTTATCTTGCATAACTTGTAATGCTTTTTCACTAAACACTACCAATCTACCAGGTGCACAACCTGGAGCTAATAATTCTGTTGACAACGTACTTACTGGACACACTTGTACACCAGCAATATTACGTGCTGATTTACTCAAAGCACACGTACCACTCACAACCAATAAAGGACCAACAGTTCGCTTATACTTACGACCTCTCGACTTTCCCTTACCAGCACGAATACGCTTTACAGCACAACGAGCCAACTCAGCTTCAAATCCTAATTGTTGTAAACCAGCTAATACCTCACTTGTTTTAGTTAATGCCTCTAATGCATCAACAACAATAAAAGGATACCCTTGAGGTAATTTATGACCTCTTTGCGTAACATAATGATTACTTACACTCGCAGCTAAAGCACTACGAATTGCTTTTTTACGTTCTTTAGTATTAATTTTTTGCTCCCACAACTTAGTAGCCTTAGGAGGATGAGCTTCACGACCACCAACAGTACCAGGAGCCTGAGCACCAACCCAATTCATACGTGTACCATTTCTAGATAATATTTTTCTAGGAACACGCGAAATACCAAAACCATATGATGTTTTATAATTACGACGTCTTCTAGACAATTTTGCAGAATGCTTCATACCCGCAGCTGGATCTGCACCATACGGTTGCCTGTTATTTGCTTGTATAGACAACACAGCTCTTTTAATAATATCAAAGCGAATTTGCTCGTCAAATTGACTAGGTAAATCAACTGATTTAACGACCTTATTTTCCAAATCCTTTACATCTACTTTCATTATCATCACACTATTTTACAATATTTGATATTTTAGGAACTTGACTTTTCTTTGCACCACGAATACTTTTACACAACGTAATTAAACGCTTTTTAGGACCATGCACACTTCCCTTTACTAAAATATATGAACTTTTTACCAAACCATAACGACCAAATCCACCTTCCACATTAACATCTTCAGGTTGATCTCCAATCTTTAATACTGGCTGATTATACGTTGTTCGTAAATGATATCCCATTTGCCCAGCATGAGCAACACGATACATAATATGAGCTTGACCTTTCCAGCCACCAAGTGAACCTGGACCACGCTTTGTCTTTTCAGATTTATGATGTCTAATAGCCACACCAAAACGTTTTACTGGCCCCTGAAACCCCTTACCCTTAGTAACAGCATGAACATCAACAACTTCACCTTCTTCAAATACTTGAGTAATAGAAACATCTTTACCCAAGTGCTCTTGAGCAAACGTAACCTTTTGATCTTTTGTGCCACCAATACCGACTTCAAAAATTTCTGGTCTTTTTTTACCAAAACCAGCTTTACTTGGCTGTGTATGTACTAATAAATACACATCATCAAATTGAGCAGGAACTTCTTGTTTTTTTGCTTTTGGAGTATCAATAGTACGTTGTACATGTTTATCAAACTTATCCATCCACACTTCTCCTGCAACAATTCCTTGATTATAATAACGAATACCCATAACTTTTAACGGTGGGACTTCAATAATAGTAACTGGTGTAGAAACCAATAAACCTTTAGTAGAAGAATGTTTTGATTCATCCTTATATTGAACCTGAGTCATACCAACTTTATAACCTGCAAATGCCAAAGGCGTAACTGCAGACACACATGACCAGCTACGTATACGAGCCGTTTCTTTTTGAGCTCGCTTTCTAGGCCAAAATTGCATGGAACCATGCCGTGGATTTCTTGCTTTTCCCATTGTACTTTCACATTCTGTAATCTACCTTAATTAAAGAGCACGACCATCACTATTTACTTGTTATAGTACCTATTGATGAGTCCCAACCAAGAGCGGTGGTTCCCTTTTCAGGTGGTTTACATCCATCCGATAGTTCGCTACCGGGTGTGGAATATAAGTGAGAAACTAAGTCCTGTTTATAAATATTTACTTTTATGGGGTGTGTCCAGAAAGGAGGATTATTGTATACTACATCTCAAAGCGTTTTACGAAGCAAGCCGATTCATGCAGGCTTGATGAGGCAAAATTCCATGAAGGATGAATGGTAAATGCTGATGTAGTATACACATTTATACCATTCTGGACAGACCCCTTTTGTGTTCATTTATACTATCCTCAGTTAGGTTGACACCTTTTTTGTGTGTAGCAAAAAAGAGAAATCTATACAGTAAAATATACAGTAAAATATAGTATAAAAAAATGAAATAGACACGCAAAATACGTATCTTACCTTACAACTGTAAAGCATATGCACCCAGTAATGCATTATCTGCAACAATAGTAGGATCTTTAGTCGTTTGATAAAATAAACCAGTTACATCATTAAAGAAAGCTACATATTTCTGCCTTAACTGATTATCTTTTCGACAAATTATCTATGTGTGCTATGTGACTTGCTGTTAATAAAAATCGTTCTTTGATAAAACCATCTTTTATGTACACTTGTTGTTCATACACAAAAGTTGCAAACTCGTTTCTAGTACTTTCACCTAACATTTTTCTACTATAAATTATCATCTTATTTATGTAGTATTTTTCTATAAATTTCCTTATATAATGGAGTAAAGCACTGTTGAGCAATATCAATTGCATCTTCTACCTCATTCATTTTTGGTTCATATCCATAATAATTAATATTGTGACGTAAAAACCTTAAATTACTAATAGATTGTAATGGTCTTTTGGTTTCAACATTAAGTGCAACTAACTCTCCAATAACTTCTTTATGATCTGTTTGTTGAATTCCCATCTCAACGAACATAGCATCACCTAACATACGAAAACATTCGTCAATATTACTTGCAATTGTCTCTTTTGAAGCATCATTAAGCTCTAAAGATAAGGTAAATTCCATTTTTTTCTTTGCTGCATCTAAAAGGGATAATGCATTCTTTTTATCTGGCTTTTTAATTCTCACGGTCTTACCTCTAAAAACCCTTCTAATACAATTCCATTAGCAATATTATTAAATAAGTTAAGATTAATGTGATTTCTACTAAATATATATAGATTTACAACAACATTTTTTCTATACCCCAAATGAGTTACCACTCCAAGTTGCATTATCTGTACATCTTTATCATCTAAAACTTCAACTGCTATATCAATATCACTTCCCACCGTATCATCACCTTTACGATAACTACCAAATAAAATAATACATTTTGCTTGTGGTATTTGTTCTCTTATATGTGCCACAATTCCCGACTCATATATAAGTTGTATATTATAAGGAATTTTTTTAACAATATTATAATAATGTTTTTGATTACAGGTTATACGCCATAGATTTCCAATAGTTTCAATGTCTAAGAATTCTTCTTTTTGAAATTGCTTTATTATTTTACTTGCCGTTTGTTTATGTATACTAAGAGTAGAAGAAATATCTGATAAACTAAATGCATTGGTAGGATAAGCAAAAAAAAAATGCAATATCTTTGTATATGCCTCCAAGTCCACCGAGGCAATCTTACCTTTAATTTTTTTAGGCATAACATATGATATGCGCTAAACTTTATAAACGTTTTGATGAACCATTCGGTTCACAAAATCACACATATAGTTCAGAAATGAACCATGTATCTATTTTTTACTTCAAACGCGGCCATATTTGATCAAAAACTTGTTCCATTATTTGTGCAAAAATAAGATTATGAATCACAAATCACTTTGGTATTTTGGTAGTGGCATGTTATTTTAACACTAAAAGTACAATTATGCAGTGCTTGTACACCACCAAAATGTTTAGAGACATGACGTAAAGACAATAGTGCATCACTCATACATAAAATAAAACATATTATGAATATAAAATATTCTATATTAACGTGCAACCAAAAATCCTTGTTTGTATGCATACGCTATACATGCATTAAAAAAAGCTAACAATTCAGGAAAATCACGCACATAATGTTCTTTTTTATCACGCAACATAGCTTCAGTAACCTTATATGTTTTCCAGCCATGAGGACAACTCAATGATTGTACTAAAGGATCTAATTTATCAAGAGCATGACAAAAACGTGATTCCATTGTCTTTTGCTCGCTCCACTCTCTAAGCACATCTTTGACTTCATCATGTAAACTTGAAGGAACTTTACGTAATACGACATCTACATGACGCTGTTCATCTTGTTTAAACTCAGCATGTTTTGTATCAAACACACTTACATCCCCACTAGAAACTTCTACCATATCATGATATAACAATAAAAGCATAATACGCTGTTGATTCATCGTATGATGCATACGTGACAAAAAATAGCGCGCTAACAACAATACACTACAAACATGTTCAGCAGTGGTTTCACGACGTATAGTCGCATCATCAACATACGTAGATCGTTGTACTGTTTTTAACTTGTACATTCATATAAGCGACAATACATCTTGCTGAATTCCTTTTTGTTTATCCATGCACTCCACCAACATGTAATACCTTTTTATCTAAGGTATTAAGATAGTGTGTAGTTTGCTCATTATCAAAACAAATAATAATTTTTTTAACTGTTGTATGTTGTAAAACTTCTAGACAATCTAACAAAATAGCCAATGATTGCTTAGGGCCAATACCATAATCCTTACGCGCACAACATACAGGAACAGCAATACTATTTACCTTGTTTGAAATAGCCAATAAAAAAGCACGACGCAAAGCACTATCAATAGTTCTCACTGTTGCACGTAAACGCACACGTTTATGTTGTTTCCAAGCATACGATACACAACAAGCATGAATAAGGTGACTAGCAAATCGTTTTGTACCATATTGAGCACGCCAATATGTGTCATACACACTTTGACCACGAAAAAATTTTTGTTTATGTTTTTTTAATAATTCTAAAGCGCATAAATTAACAAAACGCGGTTCCCATCCTCGCGCATTAGCCACATAAACATGTAACGCCCGTACATGACTAGGCAAAGTGCGCAACAACAAAGCATACCTTTTTTGTTCTTGTGGCAACAATGCTCTACTATATTCACGTAAAGCACCAGCACCACCACTATCATGAATAAGACAGCCATTTGCAGAATTAATAACACATTGCACGTTTTGATCAATTGCATATCCCTTCACAAAAGAAACTTCCATACTCTGATATACAAACAGGAATGCTTTTATAGTTTACCTTTTTAATAGCACATATGTCATCATTCAAGTTTCAAGCAATCCTCTATGTAGGAATAAGTACACTTGTAGGTCTCTTACAACTCTTAGGTGCCACCCAACATGTACTCTTAAATTGGCTTGCCTGGCAACAACCGTGGCGCTTTGTTACAGCTATATTTGCTCATGGCGACATTGGACATTTTTTATACAACATGTTTGCTCTTGCTTTATTTGGATCTATTTTAGAAAAAAAAATTGGGTATAAAGGTTTTACCCTCATCTTTTGGAGTGCAGGACTGCTAGGTTCTTTTATAGGTGTATTTATGTATCCTTCTTCTTTAGGGGCAAGTGGTGCAATTTATGGTATTTTAGGTGCACTTATAGTGGTAGCACCCACTATGATGATTTGGGCTTTTGGTGTACCACTTCCCATGTGGCTTGCTGGCATCGGATATATCTTTATTGACATCATTGGTATGCTTGCACAACTCAGTAATACAGGATATGTTGTACACTTAACTGGCTTAAGTATAGGCATACTCCTCGGATTTTCATATAGAAAACCACAACCTAAACAAAAAAAGCAACAAATGGATAACACACTTTTTAATCAATGGGAACAAACCTATATGAAAAAATAATACTATAAGTAATATAATCACTCCCTATTTTTTATACTTAAATCGACGTTTACAAGCAACAACAGGATTTCCAGCACTACATTCTACACAACTAAAGCCTAATTCCTTATAATACGAAGCATTTGCACAATTGGGAGGCAACACCTGCTTACCTAAACCATGTTTTAATTGCCCCATAATATATCCATGAGCCAATGGTTGTGGATTTTGTTCATTCCAAGCGAAAATACGCTGTTCTATGGCTTGCGGTCCCCATCCAACAGATTGTAAAAAATTAATAAGCACGAAAACAACACGTTTTTTTCCATCTTGCACACCAAGTAACATTTTTTTTATACAATCAGGAAAATAGAGTTCAGGAATAGCTTCAGCCAATTGTTCATACATCACTTCTTTTTGTACTTCATCTAAAAGAAGCGTAGGCGCTTGATAATCATAAGCTTGCACCACTAATTGTGTAGCCTCATCTGGCACACACACCTTTCTATCTAAATACACAAATCTACTTTCAATACATGACTCTGGCTTAGCTACCTCACGCTCAAACAATAACACTTTTTTGGGATTAATAGGAAGTGAAACCAAACCACTTTTTTCATGTAAAGAATACACATGTCGCAATAAATGACGGGATGACAATAATACTGTATCTAAATCAATAAACGTATATACATCTAAAACCCTCTGACCATCAACCCTATGCGTAATATCATCAAACGACTTTTGCACACGTTGTGCTATAGCTTCCACACTCCCCTCTAAAGCCAATACTTGCTGAGTTAATTGATCCTTTATTTTATATTGCAAATATTCAGCTATTTTTTTAGGTACTTCGGGAAACAAATGAGCCATAGGCATACCATGAAATGTTTGTGGAAACGCTTCAAAAGGAACCGCTATATGAAATCCTTTATTACCTGAAAATTTAACAGAAACACTTTGTACACCACAATGATATAATGCTTCAATAAGTAAATGTGTACATATTCTAGAATAAGCAAATATTTTACAATCAATATCTAAAATCAAATCCCAACCTTTACGCAACACTTGCATACTTTGAGGACTCATGCCAGGTTTTAACATATAAGGCATATGCCATAATTCTTCAGAAAAATGAAAGCTAGTAATACCTCGTTTTACCCATTGTATAATATCTGTTGGATACTGTAATGCGTCAGGACGTTTACCAAACCCATTTCCCCCATAAGAGCCCACGACTTCTTTATGTTCAGACACAACAAACATATGATGCAACACATGAGGCTGTTGATAATGAGCAAGTATCTGTTGTTGAGTTAACTCCATATAATACATAAGTTACCCAGATATATAAATGTATTATTAACCAATGTTTTTATGAATCTCTTGCAATTCGAGTTCAACATCCTCTAAAAATACTATATATTCGTCATATAAGTCAGTAAGATCCTGCATACTATTATGTGAAGAACACGCTGCAAGCAAACGTCCATCTAATGCACAAGCCATCTGTTGTTCCATGGATAATGTCATTTCATCCACAACAGAAACGGTTTGGTGAGCAAATACCTCAACTTGAGCAAATATAGTCAAAAAAAGACTCAATACGACAAATCCTCCCCCTACAAAGTAATACATAAAAGAGGAATATTCTATATATTTATATAGTTTACTATTTGTTAGTGGTTATAAGGAAAAAAAGATGAGTCATACACTAAAAACGCGTATTTATGCTGTTATAAATACCAAAAAAACACTAAAACATTTCAAAAGTATCTCCGAATGAACTTTTAAGATAAAAAGCAAACTCAAATAAATGAGTTTGCTGGTATTTTGTCTTGCATGAAAAACACCAAATTACTATATAAAACGCTTTTTAAAAAAGTCTTCGGTTCTGCAAAACAACAATTATA
>JBLKON010000104.1:0-2634 GCA_047602725.1 Candidatus Woesearchaeota archaeon | reverse complement strand
TAGCTTATCTTGAGCTTCTCCTAAGGGATATTGTATAGTGGTTGCTGTAGTATAGCCCCACATAAAAGATATACTTATACTAAGACACAAAAGACTGAGAAAAGTAATAAATTTAACCCCCATAAAGTGGTAATATTATAGATATTTATAAATGTTTTTATTGTTATCACTTTATAGTGTACATTTATAAGTATTAACTAAATATAGGATATGTATTACCTATCCAAACATTTTTTTATAATTCATAAATATGAGACGTGCACATTCTTCATGCGTTATCTTTTTGAGATTGGCAATAACTTCAATAGTATGCATTACATCTGCAGGTTGAGACATGCCACCTTTAATGCGCGCCATGTACGGAGCATCTGTTTCAGTGAATAACAAATGCAGTGGAGTTAGTGCTACTTTATGTTTTACACTATCTGAACGAGCAATATTACTGGTAGCTGTTAGATAATATTTGTTTGCAATAGCACGTGTAATGAGTTGTGTGCTTCCTTCAAAACAATGTAAAATAACGTGTTTTGCGTTGTGTTGCTCTAAGACTTCTAACACGCGCAATTCTGCTTTTCGTGAATGTACAATAAGTGGTTTTTCAAACCGTTTAGCTAACAGTATCTGTTCAACAAAGAGACGTTCTTGTCTTTGCTTTTCTTGTTCATCTTGAGTAATATGAAAATCTAAACCACATTCTCCAATTGCAATACACTCTTTGCTATATTGGGCAATCCACTCTGTTGTTTCTGTAAATTCGGGATATACACCAATACTTGCATGTACGCTAGAGTGTTGTTTTGAGAGTTCTAATGTTTGCAGTGACGTTTGTTTATTGATACCTGCACTTATGATATGAGTCACTTGAGCTTTTTTAGCCAACACTAATACTTCTTCAAGATTTTGACATAAATCCAAATGGGCGTGAATGTCTACATACATAAGATGTACTAATGAAGTATTGTTTAAAAATAGTCCGATTTTTGTTTATTTATTTTTATTCTCTTATCCAAAGGTATATAGCATGGTTTAGCTTTTGTCTAAATATGGAAAATTTAGCAGATAAAATACGACAATACACTACACATACTCTTTTAGGAGCAACTATTTACACCATTGCATTATTTCAAGGATGCCATACTGGTTACAGTAAAGGATACAAGCAAGCAATAGAAGATATAAAAAGTTATGAGAGTACACAAGTTATTGTGTTAACGCCCTGATTTACGCAGTGTTCTACAAATATCACCTTGCTTATCCACATAATACAAGTAGGTACTGTCGCGCGTAATGTTGGTGTGAGCTACCACACGTTGTGTTTTGTGTGCACTTCTATGCATGGGTGTTTGTACAATATTTCCTTGTGTATCAATAAAATATAAAAAACCGGGTTCTTTTTTAAGCCCAACTTTTTGGACTAGTTCTTTCATTTGTCCAATAACGCTCTCAAAAACCAGGCATGCTTTTCATGTGTTTGCATCATACCAATAAGAACATCTTCGTTTCCTGTATCTTGGTGTGCACCCAATATTTCTGCTTTTTGTCTACATTGTACAATAAGTTCTTCAGTATCTTGCAATACATCTTGTAACATTTCTTGGGCTGATATTTTATTTGTTACTGGTTCTTTTAAGGTAGCTAATACCAAATATGCACTAAAGTTACCTGTAGTTTGCACACCTAAACTTCTAATACGTTCAGCAACAACGTCAATATCCTCACTTACTTGCGTATATATTTGTTCAAATAGTGCATGTAATTCTTGAAAATGAGGACCTTGCACATTCCAATGATAATTACGCAACTTTTGATAATAGATGTGTTGATTAGCTAACACTTCATGCAATATCGTTTCACTTTTTTTAACATCTTTTATTCCTATATCCATTAGTATCACCTACATGTGTTATATGCTCTTGCTATATAAAGATAATGTAAAACAACTCTATAATATGATGAGTAGCAGTATAAATGCAATAAAAAATGCTGGTACAAAAGGCATGCCTACTTTAAGCGTTACTTTTTTTTTATGTTCTTGTAACAGTGTAATATCTGCTGGCGTCATGCCTGTGTTGCGAATGGGAATATGGGTATGTTTGTCTATACGTACTTGGTGCATCAACCAATCTCCAGGCACCAAATCGTTTGCATGCTTTACTTCAATCATACAATAATATTGTACCACATGTAAAAAAATATACAGATAATACAAACAAAACAGTAATAATGCTAATATAGCTACCATGATATCTTGTATCCACCAACTGTATCCTAATAGTACACCACTCACTGCCCAAGCTAGATATTTGTAACGAGCAGTGCTGTGATACATCTGCTTAAAATGTGTAGCAAATATCTTTTTTTGTTCGATTGCCTTGTATATAGCATATCCAAGTGCTAATACTGCTCCGCATATAAGTGAGGTAACTATAAATAGTCCTAAAAAAAGTAAGGGTATATAAGAACCATATAATCCAAAAATAATACCTAATCCCCACATCATTTTAGCATCACCACCACCCCATTGGCCTACATAATACATGGTCATACCAAATATCCAAGCAACAGCAAACCCTGCTGCACTCCATGCTATGATCATTGCATCTTGACGTACAATGCTATCAATTAGACGTAAAG
>JBLKON010000003.1:0-20707 GCA_047602725.1 Candidatus Woesearchaeota archaeon | reverse complement strand
AATTTTAAAATAAAAAAGAGTTAGAAAACATATAAAAAATTAAATAATATCTTCTTCTTCAATAACCATAAAGTCGCCAATAGCAATTACTGAAGAAAATGGAATAAGAATTTGTCCAGATTTATCTTTTTCTAATTCAAGACGTTCAGTGTATACAGTTGGACTTTCTACCACCATATGGATTAATTCTCCACTACGGGTTTCAAAAATCAAATCACCCACTTCACCAAAACGTTTACCCGTTTTAGATACAATAATTTTACCAATTAATTCTCGTGACATCTTTTTATCATCGCTTTCCATACTGAATCCCTCGTTATACCAAGAATAAAGTTTACTTAGTATTTAAATGTTTTGATGCCATAACCGTTGCTCCATATAATCCCGTATATTGATGCGTAGTGCATCTTGTTTTAGGAACTTGAGTAAACGTGTGTTTTTTAAGGGCTTGATTATATCCCTTTTTAAAGTGTGTATGTGCTTTAGCAATCTGGCCTCCAATAATCACATGGTGAGCACATAATAAATTTTGAGCGATGCTGGTTACTGTACCTAAATGAGTACCATAAAGATGCCAAAACGTAGCACCTTTTTTGTGGGTTATAATCTGTTCTGGTTTTTGAACGTGGATATCTAGGGTTTTTGCAAGGTGTATGATACCTTTGGCTCCAAGTAGAGCTTCTGCTTCTTGGCCATTATACATAATATGTCCAATTTCCATAGGACCTAAAAAAGAACCATATCGCATAAATGCCCCACCTAAACCAGTACCTAATGTAAGTCCTAATACAGTAGTATCTTGATACTCTTGATAAAAAGCATATAAAAAACAACTCACATCATGGGCAATACATACAGGAATATGTAATTTTTTTTCTAATAATTCTGCTATATGTGGAGTTTTCCACTTAATATTAGGCGTTTTTAAGATAACATTATGCTTTACCATACCAGGCCATGCAATACCAATAGCTTGTATGGGATATGTTGCACATAGGTTGTCTATATTGGTATATAATGTTTGTTCAAGGGTTGTAGTTGTCTTGTAATGAGATATGTGTACTCTTTTTTTTTGATCAAATACCCCAAAGCGAACGGATTGTCCTCCTACATCAATACCGAGTATCATGGTAATAATAATTCATTAATCATAGTTGCTTTATAGGGATTAGCTCCCAAGTGTTCAGCCCACTGATAGGTAAACCAATCACCTAAATGAGCAAACAAAAATGCACTTACTAAGGTGTTTCTTCCTGGTACATCATAGACTTTTGCAAAATCAACTTGCGATCTGACGAGTTGATGAATTTGAGCAACTTCTTTTTTAATAAGTTGTGAGTCATGCTCTCGTTGGAAAAAGTATAGAATAGTATCTTTTTGTGGTTGTTCAAATGCTTCAATTTGATCATGAATAACAGCAGTAGTGTTACCTATATGAATAAGTTGTTTTGCATTGTATGCGCATTGTAATTTCCAATGACCTAATACTTGAAATAGTGATGGAGTTGCATAGATAATAACTTTCTTTTTTTCTGCACGTTTTGCCATTGCATTAGAACGTTTTGCAAAGGGAAAACTTTCACTAAGTCTCATTAATTCTTGTTGCATTGTTTTAATCAGGTGCACTTGGGAAGAGAGTGCGTAGAGTAATTGAATTGCTTGAAAATAAGAAGTCATTTGTAAAAAACTGTCAGGAGCAAGTAATACATGTGGGACTTTTTTGCGTTGAGCAGAAGTAATGATAGTATGATTTTGTCCTAAAACTAACATAGGTTGCTTTTGTCGTAAACATTGTTTGTACACTTGTTGCATGTGATCTAATGAATAAATAACAATAAGAGAATGAGGTTGCATATAATGTGAAGCAAGTGTGCCATGTTCGTGTACCACCACATCAATACCTTGTTCACGTAAAAAATATTTTACTAAATGATATAATGATTTAGATTTTCCTGTACAACATAATATTATTTTTTCAATTTTTTGCTCAAACAAAATATTATGTTGAGCATCTTGTTGCGTGTAGTGTGTAAATTGTGTAAATGTTTCTCTATAATCCCCCATAATATGGATAATAGTAGTAGAGTTAATAAAGGTTGTGCTTCGTTTTTTAGTACTTCATAATGTATAATATGTGTTGCAAAATTTACTGATACGATGGTACATTTTTATGCTTAGCATACCTTTAAATAATAGTAGATATGTATTGGTATTGTCAATGATGAGGTGAACACCAACTGAGGACTCCAATGATGATCGGAAGTAACTTCTGAGACCTTGTTTTTTGTAGTGTGAGTGTTAGTAATGTATACATGTATTGATAGATATTTTTTAGAAGTTGTATAGTTTTTGGGTTTAGTCTTAAAAATTTTATTTACTTATGTGTTTTTAGTACGTGTAGTAGTGACTGTAAGTCAATAGGATTTTTCATTTCTAGTTTATTGGTGGCACCAGATACGACATGATGCCTAACCTTATATTTTTGTACTAAAAAAAGGTGTTGTTGTATTTTTGCGATTTGTTGGGCATCTGCTAAAGTCTTTATAATTGTTGATACACAGATATAATAGTGGATATTATTTTTTTGCATGAGTTTTGCAATGATATGATTCATACCACTTTTTATGTTACGCAACGAGTTTTTTTCTTTTCCGAGTTCTTGTAATACAATTGCTTTACATCGTTTGTGTTCAATAGCTCCTCTATCTATATGGGTGATATACGTGTGGGGTTTATTGTATAAGGATTGTGTAATAGTTAAATCAGGATATTGAGTGCGTATAGATGTATCTATAGGAGTATATGACTCTTTGTATAATAATAAGAGTTTGGTATATCCTAGGATGTGGGCCATCTCAATAAGTTCGTGTTCGTTGTTTTTAGGAAAAACAATGTCTAGCATAAGTATAAGAATATGCTTATATTTTATAATATTAACGCATAGTTGCTTATGTATGGTTCCTTTTAGATTATGTGGTAGCTTGTTCATACAAAAGGTTTTTAAAAATGGGTTTGTTTCACTGTTATATGAAACCGTTACTTGTACAGGTACTGCAACAGATAACTCCTTTGCCCCATAAAGAAATACCAGAACTTCTTGTGTTATTGCAAGATAAATTGCCTTTTAGTTATCAGGTACAATTAGGTGGATCAACAGCAAAAAAAACTGATATTTTACCAGCTCATGATTGTGATATATTTGTTGTGTTTGAAAAAGAGAAGATAGATAATATACATATTTCAGAGTGGACTCAGCAATTGCTTAGCTCATGTAAAGAGTTGGGTAATATTACGAGAGTGCATGGATCGAGAGATTATTTTCAATGCGTGTATAAACAGATACGTGTAGAGATTGTTCCCGTAGTGCATCTAAATGAACACACTACTAATTCAACAGATTATAGTATACATCATGTGGCATGGTTTAAAGAGCAATCACAACGTGTAGTTGAGGGACAACCGTTATATAATCATGTTCGTTTGTTGAAACAATTTTGTAAAGCTCACTATTGTTATGGTGCTGAGTCTTTTATGCATGGTTTTTCAGGACATGTTTTAGAAATTTTGACAGTATTTTATGGAGGATTTGAACACGTTCTTGAAGCTGTGACTACATGGGATACGTTTCCTTTGTACATTAATATACACGATAAACACATTAATCAAACAACAGATAATACACAACAACATAAGCAAGATGGTAAGCATGTGGATGTGACTAAACAGCTATCAAAACACCAATTACACAGCTTGTCTGATAATCACCCTTTATGGTTGGTTGACCCTATTTATGCAAAAAGAAATGCTGCTGCTGCTTTGTCTTTAAAGGTATTACAGCGTTTTCAGTATTATGCTAAAGCATATCTCAAAAATCCAAGTATTGATTTTTTTTCAGTACGTATACCTTGGGAATATCCCTCTGAGCAAACAGTGGTTTGTGATTTTGTAGTTGAAGGAGGAAATCCTGATATTCAAGGAACAAAAGTGTATAAAAAAACTCAAAAAATAATATATGCTTTACAAGAACATGGTTTTGAGATACATGATTGGTTGTTTTATTGGAATAAAAAAGATAAC
The DNA here is from genome assembly GCA_047602725.1 of Candidatus Woesearchaeota archaeon. GTDB lineage: Archaea > Nanobdellota > Nanobdellia > Woesearchaeales > DATGWN01 > JBLKON01. The sequence goes on along the minus strand of JBLKON010000003.1, from coordinate 16,630 downwards.
GCACAACTTTTTATGCATGTTATTGAGCACAAAATACCTAAGCAATATGTTCATAAAGGTCCTCCTTTGCATGAACAAGAAGCTTGTGTGGCTTTTCAAAAGAAATATAATGATTGTTTTACACAAGATGGCGTATTATGTTGTTATAAAATTAGAACATTTACTTCTATATATGATGCGTTAAAAGTCTTGCAAAGCAAAACGTAAGAATGCTACAATGCCACCAAATCCATGTACTTTTTTATCATGATTTCCAATAAATTGAATAGTTCCTTGTTGTTGTTCAATGAGATATAAGAGTTCTTCAAGTTCTTTTTCTTTGTTGTCCATACGTAAATCCATAATATATTGTTCACTTACTAGCACTTTTTTTACTGCTCCTTGTTTAGTTGCTTTGTATACATCGTCACAGCCATAGCAAATTGGTTTTTCACAGGATAAATCAGTAATAAATTGTTCAATAGACTGTTGTTCTTGTATGATTTTATGTTGGCTTAATGCCAGGTGTAACTCAGGGCGTTTTAATATTTCTTGTATCCCGTTAACACCTACGTCATGTACAGCGCTGGTAATTATGGTTAGGTTGTTTGTAGGTAATTCTTTTTTGAGATATTCTGTCCAAAAAGCAGGAGATGCTAAAATAACAGTACTAAGATTGCGTTTTGTTGCTTCTTGTGTAAGTAATTGAGCAATTTCTTTAAAAAATGTATTTTGTACAACAGTGTCATCTCCTTTTTTTGCAACTTTTCCCTGTAGGGTTGTTGTAATATCATATCTATTACTTGAAAGTGTTGCAAATAATGCTTGTTCTCTGTCAAATAAACATAATAGAACTTGTTGTTGAGGTGCTGTTTTTAATTTATCTTTGAGATAAGCAGGCCATATTTCTTTAGTTATATGCAGGCTATCAAATGGTTGAATAGTAAAGGAATGATGATCCCCTTTAGGGACGTCTTGTGTGCCTTCGTGGACAGTGCCTAGTACTCTACAGCTTTGTCCTAAAAACTCTTGTTTAGTTACCATAATACTCAATGTAATTGTTTTAGTTATTACTTTGGTTTGTTGTTCTCCTAATTTGATTTTTCGTATGGTTTTTGAGGTAATAATATCATTTTTTTGAATAATAGAGTATAACGTCCATATATCTTCTTCAGATTCTGGAGTAACAAAGACAGTTTTATTATCTTTAAAGGTGTGTTTCATTGTTTTGTTTGATTTGTGGCATATATATTGTTGTTATCCACTTATTTTATGTATTAGGTTTTATGGTATTGTTTTGTAATGTTTATTATATGTATTGTTTATTCAGGTGTTATTGTAAGTGTAATAATCCAAATATTTATAAATGTACTACTCTAAAAAGAGAATATGTCTAAGTTAGCCCAAGCAGTACGTACAGGAGCACCTATTCTTATTATTATTACTATTTTAGTTGTTTTATACATTATTTTTTTACCTCCTGATGTGAGAAGCGAATTATTAGATGGTACAAGTAGTGGTTCGTCTGGTGCAACTTCAGCTAGAACACCTTCATCAAGTTCTTTATTAGTAGATTTTTCATTTCCTGGCCCAGGTAGGATAGATCCTGCATCACGTAGTTCTTATGAACACGATATGCCAAGTATGCATTTATTTTCTACTTCAGAAGCGCAAGTTCTTTTTACTGAAAATCCTTTTGTGGTGAGTTATTCTAGTTTTAGTAGGTCAACGCATCAAACGACGTTTAGGTTACAGGATCCAAATGCATTGTCTAATGTAGTAATGCTTTTTGGTATGGATAGAAATATCGGTATGCTTGCTATTACGTTAAATGGTCGTGTTATTTATCAGGGGGCTTTAGAACAGCGTAGTTCTGAACCCATACGTGTACCTCCAGAGCTTTTAATGCGTGATAACACATTGGAGTTTAGTGTTAATTCACCTGGGTGGCAATTTTGGAGAGCACATGCTTATCATATTAAAGATTTTAGAATTCAAGCAACGGTTGAAGATACTTCTAAACAAAAAGGAACGTCAACGTTTCATCTTACTAGTAGTCAAGTAACAAGCGCCCAACAAGTGCGTATTAGTTATATTCCTTCATGTACTCAAAGTGCAGTTGGTATTTTAGATATAACATTAAATGGTAAATTGCTTAATAGTCATGTACCAGATTGTGAAACGTTAAATACTCATGTTGTGCAAAAAGATGATGTACAGATAGGAACAAATACGTTGTCTTTTTCTTTAACTGCAGGAGAAGTTATTATTGATAGATTAAGAGCAGTAGTTAATATTGATGAATTTGCTAATGATATTACGTACTATTTTGAATTAGATAAAGAATTATTTATTTTTACACGTGAGCAAGAAGCAATTTGTGGTGTAGCTGATGGTGTATGTCCTGTAGGTTGTTCTTCTTATGTTGATCCAGATTGTTGTTTTAATGAATTTGAAAATGCTTATTGGTGTGATGTGCCAACACAAAATTCAAGAGATAGATGTGTAGGTTTTGTCAATGATGCAACGCTTATTAGGTGTTCATCAGGCTATAGAGATAGTCAAGGAAGAGTCCCTGATGATTATAAAGGAATTTGTGGAGATAATAATGATGGTGTGTGTCCTTTAGGTTGTTCTTCTGTATATGATAAAGATTGTTGTTTTGAACAAGGCGGATATTGGTGCCCAAGTTTACCTCTTAGTGGTGTGGAAGACAGGTGTAGAATGGATTTGCCAGCAGATGTATGTAGTTTATGTCAAGATGGTTATAGAACAGAATCAGGGAGAGTCTCTGTGTGTGAAGTTGATACTGCAAGAACTATTCGAGAAGAGGTTCGATTAAAAGATGATTACAAGGTTACGAGTTCCTTTTTATTTGTAGATGATAATAGACAAAAGCAAGCACAGGTTATTGTGAATGGGTTTTCCACAAATTTCGATACAGTAAGAGGAACATATCAAAGAGATATTTCTCAATTTGTTAAAGATGGTTCAAATTATATTACTATTAGACCTCAAACTGATTTTAATTTTGTGGAAACAAAAATTTCAGTTAGTGAGCGATAATGGAAAGTCAAAATCAATATAATCAAGGAATTACGAGTGATAAAAATACTTCAACTATTATGTATTTCTTATTTGTTTTGTCATTGATTTGGCACATAATTGATGTTTTATTTTTTTATACTGCAGGTGGCACCAATATTCTTTATAGATTTTTTTTTCATATAGTTTTTGCTTTTTTTATTGTCTTGTTATTTAGAAATCATATGGATAAATCATCTATTTCTATGGTATTAGGAGTGCTTATTTTTATTTTAGGTTTTAGTTCTTTGATGGGTTACTTACAAAGTTATATTCCTATGAATTTACTTCCTTTTGTTGGTTTTGTGTATGTGTTTATTGCACCGTGGTCAGTTTATTTGTTAATGTTACAAAATCATGCACAAATACCGGTGGGGTTACAGTGGGTGACTTTTATTTGGTTATTTTTATTATTGTTAAGTGTATTAACCTTTATTTTTCAGGCAGGTATGTTGCAAGTTGATAATATGCCAATCAATCCAGATAATACAGTTTTTATTGTTGCATACTGGAACTGGGTAAAACAAACAGTCCAAGAAGCTCCAGATGCTATTAGGCAAGTTGGTAATGTAACTCAGCAAAGAGTAACAACATTTCAGAGGCAGTTGCGAGATCCTCATTTTGAAGCAGATGTTGAAAGATCAAGAAATCTTGCACTAGGAGTACGTATTTTACCTGTTCAGATACCGAATCAACAGTATAGGGAAGGGCAACGTATTATTTTAACTTCAGAAATAGAAGCACAAAATTTTGATATTAATTTACCGCTTAATTTAAGTTGTTTTGCTCATCATGTTCAGACAAAGGAAAATATAGAAGGAAGTGTATCTCAAGAAACGGTGCAAGTTTCTCGTTTTTATAAAGCTCCATTTACCTGTGTGTTTGATAGTTTGCCAGCTGGTACGTATGATATTTTTTATGCTGCTCATTTTCCTTTTGTTACTTCTGCTTTAATAAGAAGATATCTCATTGATTATACAGTGCTTACTGATTTTGTTATGAATAATCAAGATCCTTTTGCGCAGTTTCAAATAAGAGACCGAAATCCTATATCCATTCATACCTCAGGACCCGTTAAATTAGGTATTAACACTCCTCCTGTTTTAATTCCTTTACAAGAAGCAAATAATGCATTTGAATTACGTGTATTGTTTGAAGCAGAACAGGGGTGGAGTGGAAAGATAACTCAACTTGAGGATGTATATGTTTTTTTACCTAAAGGTGTAGAGCTTGATCGTTGTGAAGGAGTAGGGTTTGATGTAGTTAGTCCTAATACGTTTGACTGTAGTCAAGACAATGCATTTTGTTTTACTGATAGTGATGCATTTAATGCATATCGTTTTAATAAAGATGAGTTGTTGAACTCTTATGATTTGCATTGGTTGCAAACAAGTGTTCAAGATACAGTTGAAGTTATTAATACTGCAGCTGATTTTTGGTTGGGTGTACGTGAGGTTATTACTCAACCTAAAGATGTTTTTTTTGTAGTTCCTTGTCAAATATATATTGATGATAATTATTTACAAGGAACTCCTTATGCCCCTATTTCATTGCGTACTACGGCTTTGTATGATTATGTGGTTACTCAAAAAACAAGAATTACTGTAACTCCAGATGAACAACAGCAAGTAGATGGAGGGCAAGAGAAACAAACGATTGGGCAATTTTCTTCTACCCGTTATGCAACTGATGTACAAGTTGAAGATTATCAAAATGCTTTGCAAGAATTTAATACATATATAGGTTCACCATCTTTTGAGTATATGTCATTAGTTGCAGCTATGTATGCTTATTATAGAAAAGAGATAAAATTACGCGAAATAGGTACTATTGGTTGCCAACAGGGTAGATGTGGTCCCACTCTTATTGATTATCAAGGTGATAGTGATGAAGATGTTGATAAATGGGTTGTTGCAGAATCATTGCGTCGTATTAGAAATTCCGATTGTGAAACTCTGGAATGTGTTGTGTTGCCCTTTTGTGCAAATAATTTAGAATATGATACTGCTTATAGTAGTTGTAATAGATATCCTAGTACTTTGAGAGCAACTTGTCAATATTGTGTGCAAGATTTTGTTCCTACCATTATTGGTTTAGCGTTACAGGTGAATAATAAAGTAAGTGTAGCCAGTGTAGAGAGTGGTTCAGGTACTGGTCAAGTTGATGCAGGTAGTGATGTAGATAGTGATACAGATAATAATGGAGATAATGCGATTTCTGATAATGGTGTTGGTAGAACAAATCAAGCTAATGACGGTACAGAAGCAAATCAAGTTAATGGTGGTGCACAAACATGATGTTGTATCGCCTATGCATCTTTATTTGTATGTTTAGTGTTTTATTGAGTGCTTGTGGGAGTAATCAAACTGTTGTTACAGATGAAGATTTTGAGCGAGGTATAGGTAGATTAGAAGTGCAGTTTATGCGTAATTATCCACCTAATGAAGTTAGACAAAACTCAGAAGAACAAATTATTTTTGATGTTAAAAATTCAGGAGTACATGCTATTGAGCAAGGGTTTATTCGTTTAATTACAGATGCTACTTTTGTTCAGACACCTCAACAAGTACAGTCATTTGTTTTAGAGGGTAAGAGTAGTATGAACCCAAGAGGTGGGCAAAAAAGACTTGCTTTTCCTCTTAATATCAAAAATCTTCCACCAAGTAGTGCTTTTACTGATCAAACTATTTCAGCTCAAATTTGTTATGATTATGTTACACGATTCAACGACCAAGTTTGTGTAAAAGTAGAAGATTTTTCCGAAATTACTTCATCTTGCACCATTAGTGATTTGCGTAGTAGTGGACAAGGTTCTCCTATTATTGTAAGTGATGTGCGTGTTATTATGCACCCTTTTAATGACCATTCGGTTAATCCAGAGTTTCGTATAACGATCAAAAATACTCGCGGTGGTAGAGTATATAGACATGATAGTGAACAATGCATGGAGCATATTAATGAGTTGTCTTTATCTGCTGTTTTAGGTGATGATATTTTAGATTGTGATCAAGATATTGTTCGTTTAAGCAATAATGAAGCAACGGTTGTATGTAAGGGAAGAGCTGTGCAAACATCAACAGTTGGATTTGAGCGTTCACTTTCTATTCAATTAAGTTATATGTATAGTGAGATAATAAGTAAACCAATAAAAATTGTAAGATGATGTATTATTGCACATAAAATGTATTATTTTAATCGATTGTGGTTGAGTATCATATAATACGTTTCTTAAATATATTTATTGTAATATATGTATTTAATTATCTATTATGTGTTATATTAATTGTATTGTATATATTGTAATTATTAACTTATAACATCTACTAGTCAAATTGCATTAAATTTAAATATGGTTTCCGAATTAACTTTTGTATATCATTTTTTATCAAACTTAAAGGTGGGGAACATATGCAGAACGTACAACTATCAACTGGCTTAACGATTGCAAAGAAATTTACATTAGGTAAAAATCCATATGAGATGTTTTCTTATGATTTACGGACATCTGTTATTCGTAATCCGGATGGATCTGTTGTGTTTGAATTAAAGGATATAGAAGTTCCCTCGCATTGGTCTCAAGTTGCAACTGATATTTTAGCTCAAAAATATTTTAGAAAAGCAGGTGTGCCTCAATATGATAAACAAGGTAATGCTTTGGTTGATAAAGATGGCAAACCTTTATTGGGGTCTGAAACAAGTGTCAAACAAGTAGTTAAACGATTGAGTGGTTGTTGGCGTTACTGGGGAGAAAAACATGGTTATTTTGCTTCTGTACAAGATGCGCAAGCATATGAAGATGAAATGGCTTATATGTTGTTAAGTCAAATGGCTGCTCCTAATTCACCCCAATGGTTTAATACAGGGCTTGCTTGGGCGTATGGTATTAATGGTAAATCACAAGGGCATTATTATTTTAATGAACAACAACAAAAAGTAGTGTTATCTGAAGATGCGTATACAAGACCTCAGCCTCACGCGTGCTTTATTCAGGCAGTTCATGATGATTTAGTGAATAAAGGTGGTATTTTTGATTTAGCTACTCGCGAAGCAAGACTGTTTAAGTATGGTTCTGGAACGGGTACTAACTTTTCTTCTTTACGAGGTAGGGCAGAACGTTTATCTGGTGGCGGAAAAAGTTCTGGTTTAATGTCGTGGTTAAAAATATTTGATAGAGCAGCTGGTGCTATTAAATCAGGTGGAACGACTAGGCGTGCTGCAAAAATGGTTTGTTTAGATATGGATCATCCTGAAATTGAAGATTTTATTTTGTGGAAAATGTATGAAGAGCAAAAGGTTGCTGGTTTAGTGACGGGAAGTCAGATATGTAAAAAACATTTAGATGCTATTATCAGTTTGGCTCAGCAAAATGCTGATATTACTACAAACAAACAACTAGCTCAAGCTGTTAAGCAAGCAACCAAAGATCAAGTACCTTTGAATTATATTTATCGTGTGTTACAATTGGCTAAACAAGGAAAAACTGATTTTGATTTTCCGGTGTTTGATACGCATTATGAGAGTGCTGCGTATGAAACAGTTTCTGGTCAGAATGCTAATAATTCAGTTCGTATTCCTAATGCTTTTATGGAAGCGTTACAACAAGATAAAGATTGGCAACTTGTTGCGCGAACCACAGGTCAAGTTGTTAAAGATGTTTCATCAAGAGATTTGTGGGAAAAAATTTGTTTTGCTGCATGGTCGTGTGCTGATCCGGGATTACAGTATAATACAACAATAAACGAGTGGCATACGTGTCCAGCTGGTGGGCCTATTAGAGCAAGTAATCCATGCAGCGAGTACATGTTTTTAGATGATACGGCTTGTAATTTAGCAAGTATTAATCTTGTTAAGTTTTTAGATGAGCAAGGAAATTTTAATATACCACAATTTGAACATGCTGTTCGTTTATGGACTATTACCTTAGAAATTGCTGTTTTAATGGCACAGTTTCCCTCAGAACCCATTGCTGAGTTAAGTTATAAGTATAGAACATTAGGGTTAGGATATGCAAATATTGGCTCCTTGTTTATGCGTTTAGGTATTGCTTATGACAGTGATAAGGCGCGTGCAATGTGTGGTGCTATAACTGCTATTATGACTGGGCGTTCGTATGAAACGTCTGCTGATTTAGCAAGTGTACTGGGACCGTTTCCAGAATATCATAATAACAGACAATCCATGTTACGTGTTATTAGTAATCATCGTTTGGCAGCATATAATGCGCCAGCAAGTGAATATGATGGCTTAAGCATAACTCCTATGGGAATAGATCCTAAACAATGTCCAGATGATTTATTACAAAGTGCACGACAAGCATGGGATTTGGCATTACAAAAAGGAATGCGTTTTGGCTATAGAAATGCACAAACTACTGTTATTGCACCAACAGGAACGATTGGTTTGGTTATGGATTGTGACACCACTGGTATTGAACCCGATTTTGCGTTAGTGAAATTTAAGAAGTTAGCAGGTGGTGGATATTTTAAGATTGTTAATCAATCTGTTCCACCAGCACTCAAACAGCTGGGATATACACAGCCACAGATTCATGATATTGTTCATTATTGTGTAGGACATAAAACGTTACAAGGATGTCCTTATATTAATAAAGAGAGTTTAGAGCAAAAAGGTATTCCTACTTCAGTTATAACTGTTATTGAAGGACAATTAGAAAATGCATTTGATTTACAGTTTGTGTTTAATAAGTATTCATTAGGTGAAGAGGTAATGAGTAGCTTAGGTTTAGATGAACATAATGTATTAGGTAGTTTAGGATTTAGCAAACAAGAAATTGAGCAAGCTAATGAGTATGTGTGTGGTACGATGACTGTTGAGGGTGCTCCTCATTTACGTCAAGAGCATTATGCAGTGTTTGATTGTGCAAATCCTTGTGGTAAAAAAGGAAAACGATTCATTGGATACACAGCACATCTATACATTATGGCAGCTGCTCAACCGTTTATTTCTGGTGCGATTTCTAAAACCATTAATATGGCAAATGATGCAACAGTTAACGATATTTCAGATGCGTATATGACTGGCTGGAAAATTATGTTAAAGGCTGTTGCGTTGTATAGAGATGGTTCTAAATTGTCTCAACCACTTAATACTATTAGTGGTGAATCTACGTATATTCAAGCACTGTTGAATGAAGATGATGAAGTGAGTGTTGAGCAAGAACAAGAACATGTTGTTGTGCATGAATTACCAGCACAACGTCATGGTATTGTGCAACAAGCAAGTATTAGTGGGCATGATATAACGATTCGCACTGGTGAGTTTAGCGATGGTTCTTTGGGGGAAGTGAGTGTAGATATGTATAAGCGTGGTTCTTCTTATGGGGAATTGATGCATGCGTTTGCACAATCTGTTTCTTTGGGGTTACAGCAAGGTGTGCCGTTAGAAAAATATGTGGATACGTTTACGTTTACCAAATTTGAACCTGCTGGTGTGGTGAGTGGGCATCCTGCTATTAAAAATGCAACGTCTCCAGTAGATTATTTGTTTAGAAGTTTGGCTCATACGTATTTAGGACGTGAAGATTTGGTTCATGTGAAAGGGGTTGCATCTAAACAAGAAGCAAGTAAAATGGAGTATACAACAATGAAAGTTGTTGCACAAAAACCACAAACAACGTATGATAAGCGTTCTTTGGCAAAAGCGCAAGGGTATACAGGGGAAAGTTGTTCGTCTTGTGGTTCTATGAAAGTTAAGCAAAATGGGACGTGTGCTATTTGTGAAGATTGTGGAAGTACCACAGGGTGTAGTTAGGTTTATAATTTTTTGATGTCATATCATAAAAAACTTATGAACATATGTAAGATAGTATTGTATTCTATATTTAATTATTTTAAAAATTTTTAATTAATTCCAATTTTACTGTATACTAAAAGAAATAATTTCACTAGTATTTTGCATATATACATAGGGGGTATCTAGTATTATTTCTGCTATAATAGAATGATTTCCAATTAAAAATGATCTATTAAATTCTATAAAAGTATGTCTCGTTTTGTTTTGTTTTAAAATTAGCGGTTCACTTGTTTCATTAAAAGTATATATAATATACTCTATTTCACTAGATATTGGTTTAGTAAAATTTAATTGAATATTTACATCGTTAAGTTGTTGTGATTGATTGGTAGGATTATTTATTGATATTTTTAATTTTTCGGGTATTTCGTGTATGTTATCAATGTGTTCACACAAATTATCTTTAATAGTATCCCATGAATTTGATAGGAGTGAACTTTTAATAATAAAATTATTGGGAAGAGAAATATTTTTTTCACTTTGTTTACAAATGTCATCATGAAAATTAAATATATACGGAGTATGTGCGTTACATAATTCATAATTAACACTCATATAATAATTATTTTCGGGAAATGCTAGCATTAAATATTCAGCGAATAAATAACTTATTTCGTGTTGTTGGATAATTATATTATTGTATGGTATGAGATTATTATTTAGTTTTTTACATCTATTGTCAATGCGTAGCGAAACTGAAACATCAGTTAATGTATTATCAAATCCAAAAAAGAAATGTATAATATCATTATTCATTTGAGGAATTTTAAATGTTTTTATATATACATTTTCATGAAATTCATTTTGTTGTAAATTTAACCTTTTTACTTCGTTATTTATGCTATATATAGCCCAAATATTTTCTGATTTAATAAAGGGATTTAATTGTATACCAATGGTGTTTGTTTCTTGTGAAACAGATGAATATTCTTCTAAAAAAGGATTTCCAATTTTTTCTATATACATTTGATTTATTTTTGTATTACACATGTTTATATTTTGGCAAGTTTGTAAATGAAAAATTCCATTATTTCTCTCACATTGTGATTGTAGATAATTTTCATAACAAAAATTGTTTTTATCCAAGCAGCATCCTATTTGACATTGTGATATTTCATTACATCTTTGATTAATATAAAAGTTAGGGCATTCTTGTTGAGTTGATTCTGAGCAAGTAAGCATACAACAACCGCTAGCATATACAATATGCATAGTGCATAATAAAAAGACAAGTCCTATATATATTCTAATATGCATTCTGTATGACATCTTTTACATAACCATCGATCTAATCGATCACATCTTTTTGTTTGTGCAGTTACTGTTACACTTTCTCCGGATTCAACATGTTTAGATGTTAAATGACACTTCCCATTTCCATTGTATTCATATTTTTCAACGGACAAGCTTTGGTCGCATGTTGCAGTAAATGTTTGACTCGTTTCACTTTTTTCATAACCATCCCATTGTCTCCATAAATTATTGTTTTTAGCCATAACATCATCTCCAATGACAAGACCAGCAATAATAATTAGTGCTAATGCACCACCACCAGCACCAACCACAACAGCAGTAATAACAACACCAATATTTGTTGTCCAGCATCCAAAAGTATTTGGTCTAATGGAATCAATAACTTGAACTTCTTTTGGTGGTTGTTCTTCGCATGCAACTGGTGTATATGTACTAGTTCCAGTAATAAAGGTTTCGACATAATGATCATTAATGTTGTGTATTGATTGTATGGGTCTTTTTACTCCATGAATATTTTCGTAAATTAATGCAATTTGTCCAGAATTATATAGTTCTACATCATAATAAATTCGGAGTCTTTGTGGTTTGTTGAAATCCATATCGTGAGGTGTAAATGTATAGCTAGGAAATCTAGTATTCCAAAATATATTATGATTATTGTGGTAAATTCTATCTTTTTGTTCTGTTAATACTTGAATAGTATTAACACTGTTATTATGTTTTAATATCTTAGTTCCTTTACTTAGGTTAAGTATTGCAAATTGATCTATAGATCTTATAAAAGTATTATACATTAAAGATTTGTTATGCTGTATTATTTGATATTTTTTTGGTATATTGGGTAGATTATAGTTTAATCCAAATGATAAATTAAACAGAACTTCTTCTTCATAAAGTATTTCATATGAAGCTTGCTTAAGGTTTTTATCAATATTTTCTTTATAATTAAAAGGTATAAATAAGTTCTGTACACTAACATTGTTTGTATAATATTCATTTAGTATTAGTGTTGCACTTTCATATATAGTTTTGATAGGTACATTTCGTCTAATAGATATTTTGTCTATGTAAAATATATTATTATCACTTTTAAATTCTTGATTTATTATATATTCAATAATAGTATCGTTATTATTGAAACTAATTAATACATTTAATTGTGACATGTCATATGTATATCTTTGATTATCAATGGTATTTTCAACACAATCTTGAAAGTATACTGATGATAAATTTTTTGCATTTTCTTCAAAATATTTAAACATTGGTTGTGTATTTATAAGCTGAAACATCCATAAAGCCTTATCGTTTTTATTAAGTATGGGAGGAATATTTATATGTCCTCCATTTGCTAGTAATTTACTAAATGTGTTATCAAAGGAATAATGTGCACACATATTTATATTTGTGATAATAAAATCATAATTAGATTCATATTGAATTTTTCTTTTTTCTATATTGTTACTTGTTATTATTACAATGACTATAGTCGTAATAATAATTAAAAAAGTTCCTAGTAGTATAAATAATGTAATTTGACTTTTCATGTTAAATCAAGCCTCTCAATAGGGTATTGTATGCATAAGTCATAAATTGCTTTATGAATTATATTATTACAGGCCAAAATATTTGTTCTTCCTTTTTGTAGCCAACAATAATCCATAAACATATTGTCATTAATGAGGTTACAATCACCATTGTTTATAATTTTTTCATATTGAGTAAATTTATCTATATTACTTGTATTATTAGAATCGTTTAGATTATAATGGCTGTTGTTGTTTTTTGTTTGTTGAGCAGAAATGTTAATTAAACCATTATTTATAGTTGAAGGTGTATTTATAAAAAATAAAATTAATATTACAAAAATTATACATATTAATAGGATAATACTTGTGTTTTTAATATTCATATGTATTATATATATATAGTTATTTAAATTTGTGTTGTTTTTTGCTTGTTTACTTTGATAGTATTATAGATACAAGCGAAGCTTCCTTTAGTCAATTTTTAGAAAAAATTGTATAAAAATGGGACCGCGGGGATTTGAACCCCGGACCTTCTGATCTTCAGTCAGACGCTCTCCCGCTGAGCTACGGTCCCAAAATGAAATGTTATATTAAAAAATATTATCTAGATAATTTCGTCATCCATAGCATCAAGCACTTCTTTATCTACTGCTTGTTTTTCAGCTTTTTTGATATCAAGTTGCCCAAAGCGTCCAACAGAAAGTTGTAATTTACCTTGATATTCATTAACCCAACCTTTTTGGATAGTTAATGTGTCTCCTACATCTACGCGTTCAATATCATCGTTCCATAAGGTTAAGGTAACTTCCCCGGATTCATCTTGTACAATACAGTCGCATACTTGTAAAGAACCTCCTCGAACTTCTCGCGCTGTGCCTTTTTCTTTTACGGTAACTACAATTTCAGGAACTGCAGCTTTTGCTGTTAATTCGTTTATTTTCATAAAATAGTGAAAGTTGCGATACCTTTATAAATATTTTGTAAATTCTAGCATATTGTATGACTGTAGATAGAAAAATAATACCAGAAGTTAAAGGTGTAAAATCACTAGATCAATTACCAGAACTTATGAGAGTATATGTTGAAAATAACCGAGATAACAATGTAGAATATTCGACAGATCCAGAACTATATAAAACACAAACAAAATGGTTGGATATTACAGTTGATCCGCGTACTTATCCTGATTTAATGAAATATGTTTGGTCTAAAATCGGTGTTTCAGGTAAGCAAGTTGATATTTTTATGGATAATTCAGAATTATTTATAAGGGTGTATGAAAGTGGTGTGGTGTTTCAATATCATTATATGCAACCTCATGCTTTACGAAAAACAGCTTAATAACTTTTTTGAATCCATGCAATTTCTTCGCTTTGTAAATCAAGTTCTTGTTGTAAAGGAGGATTTACTTTGAGCAAAGATGCATACCAATAAAAATCTTGTAATATGCGTTTAGTCGACGTGTGTGTGTGTTGTGCAATTTTTTGAGCAATAGCTTTTTTTTTAGCCATGGTCATGTTGAGTTGCCACAGACGTAAAATACGCGTTGATTGTTTATAGATAGGAGGAGATTTGTAAGCACTCGTTTTTGCTGTAGCAATTCCTGCAGAAAGTAGTGTGTGTACATATACTAAAAATCTCCAATGTTGGCGCTTCATAATACGTCTCATATACACATCTGCTTTAGTTATACATCCATATGCGCGTGCTCTATCTACCACATTCGTGTATTCTTGAGGCATATTGTAGTCTATCCATAGCATTTGTTGATTTGTATCTTCTTCAACTGCATCAAGTGCTTCTAATGCTGTTTTTGCTTCTGTTGTTTTAAAAATAACAGCTAATGCTTGTTCTATGCTTGTTGCTTTTGCACGATAAGGTAAAAGCTCAGCATCATTACTTGTCCCTACGAGTTGTAAATCTTGAATAGCACTACGAATATCTCCTCCGCATTGATGCGCAATTGTGTTTACTATTGCTGGTGCAACTTTTTCTTGTTGAGCAATAGGGGTGAGGATGCTTGCAATAGTACTTGGAGAAGCTGGAGGTATTTCAAGTGTTTCGCATTCTTTTACAATAGCTTTGATTTTTGGTAAAAATGGATCTTGACAAGCAAGAATAATTGGAAAAGCAGATGATTTGATAAGGTTAGCAATTTGTGTGGCAGCGCCTCTGTCTTCAGTCCCACTTAGGCCATCAATTTCATCAATAAAAATAATTTTTGTACTAAAAAAAAAAGACTGTTGTTGTATAGCATTTCCTAGGGTGTCTTGTATGCTTTGTTTGTTACGAGTATCACTTGCATTCATTTCTACTAATTCTGCTTGCATATGTTGAGCAATAATATGCACGGCTGTTGTTTTTCCACAGCCAGGTGGTCCATAGATAAGTAACCCTCTTTTCTTTTTTTGTTTAAAATGAGCAATATGAGTAAGTATGTGTTGAGTGGGAAATCCTTTGAGATGATCAATAGATGTTGGTTTGTAGGTAAGTAGCCAAGGTTTCATACTACAACAAACGTAGTGTTTTTTATAAAATTATCTTTGTTCTCCATACTTTTTTTCAATAAGCATGGCTATATGTTCACGTAACGTTTTTATTTGTTTCATATTATTTTTGAGTATACTTGTTTTTAAACTTCTGTGTACTAATTTTATGTACTTGTGTTTCATTTGCTTTAAAAACTATAAAGAACATTTATAAATAAAAGGTATTTTAGAGGTTATACTTATGTTAGAAATTGCATATACGCCCCATTGGTTTTATGGTAATGAAATCATTATTGACATTGTAAGTGTGGTAGTTTTACTACTTATTGCATTGTTTTCATTAAAGTCGTATTATGTAACTAAAACAAATAAAAATCATCTTATTTTTTCAACTGCATTTTTTTTGTTAGCTTTTTCGTTTATAGGAAAAATTTTAATGAATTTTACGGTGTTTTATAAGCAAACTGTTGTTGATTATACTACTCCTTTAATATTAAGTTATACGGTTATTCAAAGTACAGAAACATTGGTTATCTGGGGGTATTTTTTTTATAGAATTTTTACATTAATTGGTTTTTATTTATTATTTAGGATTTACCATAAACATTCATTGTGTTTAACATTACTAATTATGTATTTACTTATTGCTACTACGTTTTTGAGTTATCCACAGGGATTATTGTTTCATTTGAATATGTTTTTATTGTTATCTCTTATAGCTATTCATCATCGTAAGCATTGTTTGAATTTTACGTGTATAAAACAAAATTGTTTCACGTTTAGTTTTGCTTTACTGGCTATAAGTCAATTGCTAATGATTTTTATGGCAGTTCCGTCAGTATATGTTATTGGTCGAATTGTTCAATTTAGTGGTTATGTTGCTTTATTAGTAACATTTTTGTTGGTGTTATTTCATGGGAAAAAAAAGGTCAAGAAGTGATATTATAGAAGATATGTTGAAAGCTATCATGCATAAAGGTGGCTCTATTAAACCAACACATCTGATGTATAAGTCAAATATGTCGCATAAACAAATGCAGTTGTATTTGAAAGACTTAATTGCTTCTAAGCTTGTTGAAATTTTGCCAGATGGTGATTATGAGCGCGTACATTTAACTGATAAAGGTGCTATGTATATTGCTAAGTTGCAAGAGATTAAAGATTTTGAGCATACATTTGGGTTAACCTAACAATATATTTATAAATCGTTTTCTTGAGTTTTTGTGTATGGAAAAACTCTATGAAGTAAGAACGTCATCTATACACAATAAAGGTGTGTTTGCTGCTTGTGATATAAAAAAGGGACAAAAGATTATTGAATATGTTGGACAAAAGATTACTAAAAAAGAATCTGATATTCGTGCTGAACAACAATACCAAAAGGGTGAAGATGGTGTAGAGGGGCATGTATATATTTTTGAGTTAAATAAGCGGTATGATATCGATGGGAATGTTGATTGGAATGATGCTAAGTATATTAAT
>JBLKON010000103.1:0-2807 GCA_047602725.1 Candidatus Woesearchaeota archaeon | reverse complement strand
CGTTTCATACACACAATGACCTTCTTGCCATAAAAACTCACGTGAGCGCATAAATAATTTGGTTGCTTTTGTTTCCCAGCGCACAATATTTGCCCATTGATTTATTTTTAAAGGTAAATCGCGATACGATCTAATCCATTGAGAAAAGGTGTCATACATCACTGTTTCAGAAGTTGGTCTAATAGCTAGTCTTTCACCATCTCCGGTTAGTGAGGCGTCTATCCATGCTACTTCTGGAGAAAAGCCTTGAGCGTGTTGTGCTTCTTTATGAAAGAAAGATTCGGGAATAAAGAGAGGAAAATAAGCATTTTTTACCCCAGTTGCTTTGACAATATGAACATTAAAATAGTCTTGAATAGCTTGCCAAATAGCATATCCTTGGGGTTTTAAGATAAAACATCCTTTAACGGTGGCATAATCTGCTAAATCTGCTTTTTGGACAACTTGTGTGTACCATTCAGCCATATCTTGTTGTTTTGTTACGGTTATTCCTTTGCTCATAGAGAGGAGATAGGCATTGAATATATATAAAGGTTTATGTCTTATGATGTTTACTTGGTTTGCACTCATTATTCATTTGTCTTTATTTATACATGTATTTTATCATAAAAGGATGAGATAAATATTTAAATATACAAAGATAAAGATGAGCATGAAATCAATTATACTTTTATTGTTTTTGTTATTATGGGCATGTGGTTCTTCTGATATACTTATAGGGTATGATGATAATAATAGTTATAATGATAATTATAATAGAACTGATAATAATGATGTTAAAGGTTATGATGTACAAGATGTTATAGCAATACAAATTATGCAAGTAGAAGATATTGTACAAGATAAATTATTGGATAGTGAATTTTTCAATGATGATAGTGTTATTTCTGCTGAACATTCATTGGTTGAAACATATGTGACTGTAAAGGATATAGATAGACTAATGCTTTCTTTATATCCACAACGTACTCCGGTGCAACAATCATATGTCTCATTACATGATTATGCTAAATTTTTTGTGATACAACATACTGATTTACCTGATTTTACCAGTGAGAATCTATATGCAATCACTAATGATAGGTATGCTTTATGGTATTATGAAGATATGACTATAGACCAAATCGTTACTTTTTTAAGCCAGATGTTTCGTGTTTTAGAACAACAATTATCAGGTATGTCTTTGATTTTTGATGTACATGAATTAAATGTTTCAGGAATATCTATGATGCATATTAACGTATTGTATATAGGTACACAAGGTGAGCGTATTTTTGTACATTATTTACTAATTCCTTATCACAATGGTGTATTACATATACAGCCATTTATACGTAGTGGCAATTATGTGTCTTATCGTGATAATCTTGATATTGGTTTAAGGGGAAAACAAGAGACTATTACAGCAGTTCAAAGTGGATTTATATATCAAAAAGATAATGTATTACGATTATTATATCCTGTTTTACTTGAGGAATTTACGTTTTATCCTTGGGCACATATATTGTGTAATTGGGGCGTATGTGAACATTTTGAATTTAAGAGTATAGATTTTGATATGTGGGCACAAGGATTATTGAATAATAGAAATTATGTATCTGGTGCATTATTTTTAGATAGAAAGATAGTTAAAGAGTATGAGGTGCAAATTCAGCAGGGAAAGATTGAAAGGCGTCCATATATTATTAATGTTAGTAACGCCATTATTATGGAGGCATTTGTAAACCCTAGTAATACTGTAGTTATTCATCGGCAGGATATCTCTTCAATTGTTAAGGAAAGGAAAAAACAATTAGAACAACATTTGATTCCTTATGGTATACGGTATAATGTATCTTCTAAGATTATGACAGTAGAAGATTTTGGTGAATATATGCTTGATGAACAGTTACTTAAAATTAATGATAATATTTATGAATATAGATTAATTGGTTTTCCTTATAGTAGAGTATTTTTAAACACTTTTAGATATTTAGCATTTCAACATACTTTTTTTATAGAGTGTTATGATGTTGTTATTGAAATAAAGAGTTTTACTACATCGGGTAATCAAATAAAGTTTATTGATACATCTGCATATAATTATCCTCCTAATTTAAAGTCCCAAGATATTTTGCAAGATGTCCATAAGGCAATGGATAGTTATTCGCGTTCTTCGTATGGTATGCTTGTGGATTTGTGCCATACTGTTTCATAATATTAGCATAGTATTATGTATAGTTTTTTAGTGTTTTATTTATAAGCTGAGATTTCCACTTGTGTATTCACAGGTGGTTTCAAAAATGGAATCTCAGCTTTACTTGAAGTTAGCTTCAAGTATGTTGAATGTTACATTCAACTTTAAAAAATCGACCCGAACGAAGTGAGCATTCCACCGCGTCTATTGACCGGTGGTGGTTGATTTTTTTGAAAATAGCTTCATTATAAGGTTTTTTTTGTAAAACTATTTAAATAAATCTTCTTTTACTCGTAGTATATGGTTTTTGATAGTTTACAGGACAGTTTACGCAATTCTTTTAAGAAGTTGTCTAATGCATTATTTGTCGATGATACGCTTATTAATGAATTAGTTAAAGATTTACAGCGTTCACTGTTGCAAGCCGATGTGCATGTAAAACTGGTGTTTAGTTTAGGCCAAGCCATTAAAACCCGTATTAAAGAGGAAAAAACACCGCAAGGTCTTTCTAAAAAAGAGCATCTTACGCATATTGTGTATGAAGAATTAGCTAATTTTTTGGGTGCACAAGCGCCAAGTATGAAAAAAAAAAAAAAACCGTTGACTATAATGCTTGTTGGTTTATTTGGTA
>JBLKON010000102.1:0-2831 GCA_047602725.1 Candidatus Woesearchaeota archaeon | reverse complement strand
GGGGTTACAGGAAAAGCATGCGGTCCTTTTATGATGCAAGAAGGAATGAATACATTTTTGAAAGAACTTGATATTACTTTTAGACGTGATGAGCTTTCTGATAGACCGCGTGTGAACAAACGTGGGTCGCAAATGGATCAAAAACAAAAATCGGAAGGGAAATTGTATTATGTGTAAATACTACTAATGTATAGTAAAACTTATAAACAACCCCATGTTTCCTTTATGTATGAAACAAGCATTACTATCATGTCTTACTGCTGGCATGCTTACACTAAGTCCTACTCACGCTTCTTTAGATGATCGCATTACCTCTTTTACACAACCTACTATGTTGCCAGCTGTTGATACAACATTAGATACGTTACAGTATACTTTGTTTTCCTATGACACTCCTGGTGTGGGGGCTGTAGAATATCATACTGTTGATAACCCTTATCGTATTATGGTGCATGTAAAACAAATACATTTTATGCCTCAACATACAGATATTTTATATGATTTAGATACCGCAGATAAAGCGCTTTTGGAAATAAAGAAACGTTATCCAGATCAACAAGAAATAAACATTGATGCCAAATTAGCTCAAAGTCAAGAAGTGAGAGATCAAGTAAAGGCACAAATAGTACATACCAGTAAAGTTCAAAAAGATATTTTCGATTTATTTAGATATACTGTTTCAGAGCATGGAATAGATCAAATATACGTTGAAAATTTTACATCTGATAATATTCATGTTTTACAAAATATGACTGAAGATGATTTTAATTATAATATGTATACCTTATTAGGTACACGTATATTTGATGAAGAATACAAAAATAATGAACTTGATTCATTTGGATATTATTTAGGTGCATATACTATTGCTTCAATAGGTGGACTCATTACTCCAAAAGCTGCAGAGTGTATAGATATTAGAAGGCAAATAGATCGCACAATTCCCAGCGACATTAAGATGAGTGATTTGGAAACAATAGCATCTTTTGACGAACTTCGTGAAAATGCGACAGTTAGACTGCTTGAAGACCCAATAAACATTGTTGTATATGGTGGTGCACATTGTTTTAAAAATAATATTGATGAGTGGAATGCTCAAAATCCACAAACTCCTTATTCGCTTATCATCGTAACGCCTACGTCCTATACAGATTAATATTGTTTATTTAGGAATTTGTTTTTCATAAAACACCTCAATTCCTCTTACAATGATATGATCTTTTATAATTTGTTTGATTAATGGAGATGTTGTATCAAATGTCCCAATTTTAACATTAATTTTGGAATGTATTTGTTCAATATTTTTTTTAATATTTTTATCTTTAGTTTCAATGTAAATATCAATATCACTATCTTTTTTAGCTAAGCCTTTTGTGTGTGAGCCAAATAATACAACTAATTTTTCATCTGTTTTATGTAAAATTTCTTCAAAAGTGAAATTAATTCTGGATTGTGTCTGAGCAATGTAATACGTTTATGTAGTTCTGCTTGAAAGACATACGTTTTGGATACTATGTTTTTTTTGAGATAGAAGATTTTGTTTCTTCCTTCTTTTCTGCAATCAATGACATTGTCTTTTGTAAGACTATTGAGCTTTCTTAACACAGTGGTATGAGATTCATGCAATGTTTTTGCAATTCCTCTCACGTGATTTTTTTCCTTAAGTAAAAGAGTAATAATATCCAATTCTATATTACTCCTTTTTTGAACCATATGGACTATATATGAACCAATGGTATATGAATATTATTGTTTTTACTCTTAAAATTTTAGATTTTAACAGAGAAAAAATCTATGATCATTAGCAATAATTTTATTTTTATATTTGAGATTATCAAATAATTCTTTTTGTTCTCCTTCTAATAGTTGTCCATATTTAGCTTCAATAAGGGTATCTTGGTAGGCAAAGTCTATTTCATATCCTTGTTCATAAATAAAATAAGGTTTATGCTGTTTAATATGATTGAATACAAGATTTTCATAAATTGCTCCTAAGTCTCGAATCCCAGTGATATTATTGCGTAATCCAATATCAGAACAGTATATTTTTTTGTTCGATTTTATTCGTTGGTTTACTTTTCCTTTTCTTTCAATTTCATAAAAAAGGTATGAGTTAGTGAAATATTGAATATACAAAGATACTGTTTGGTGATCAATGCCAAGAATGTTTCCTATTTTATTATAAGAGATTTGTTTACCTACTCTTTCGCAGAGTAATCTAAATAAGTCAAATATTATTTTAGTATGCCGAATGTTATATTGAGTAACTTAACCCTTGGTGGCATAATAAACATTGGACATATTCTTTAATTGACCGACCACAATACACCAACTTACTTACTACATATATTAATAATAAAGATATTATTATGCTCACAGGATTAAGAAGAATAGGAAAAACAACACTCCTCAAAGGAATCATTCAACAATTATTATCACGTAATATTCTACCCACCCGCATACTCTTTCTTTCTTTAGATATCCTATATTTCACTCCTTACTCTATACAAGATATCATTATTGCCTACAAAAAATTACATCGCATTGAGCATCAAGAGCATGTCTATCTTATCTTAGATGAAGTAACCTACAAACCACACTTTAACCAAGAATTAAAGAATCTCTATGATAAAGGAACGTATAAAATTTTTGCAAGTTCATCATCTGCTTCTACATTAAAAGATAATAAGGCATTTCTTACTGGAAGAGCTAGATACATCACTATCAATCCCCTTAATTTTGAAGAATTTTTAGTTTGTCAAAACAAATTTGCTGAATGCTGACCACCGGTCAATAGACACGGTGGCATGATCGCATTCAGTTTTAATATA
>JBLKON010000002.1:0-21473 GCA_047602725.1 Candidatus Woesearchaeota archaeon | reverse complement strand
ACGTTCAGCAAATGATGTTACTCCTTGCAACGTTGCTTTATTTATCATTAAGGGTGGTTCCACATACGTGTACCCTCGCTTTGTTATAAATTGAATAGCATATTGAATCAATGCTTGATTTAACAAAGCAACATCTCCCATTAAATAATAAAAACCGTTTCCTGCAACTCGCGCTGAAGCTTCAAAATCAGCCCATCCATTTTCTTGTAATACTTCACCATGAAACAACACATCTTTATGAGATGTTTGCCCCCATCGTTGTATTTCTTTATTTTGCGTGTCATCTTTACCATACGGAACATCTTGATGCATAATATTAGGCATTAACGCACAATTATGCTGTATTTGACTTTGAATATTTTCTTGTTCTTCTTCTAATGCTTTTATTTTTCCAGGTATATGTGCAGCTTGAGCATGTAAATCATCTACTGCTTCTCCCTTTTTTTTTGCTTGAGCAATAGCTAAAGAGAGTTCATTGCGTTGTTTGCGTAGGTGTTGAATGTCTTTAATAAGAGCGCGATGCTTCACGTCTAATTCAAGCGTGCTATCAACAAGATCTAATTTTTCGTGTTGATTTTTTTTAATAATATTTTCTTTGACGACTTCGGGGTGTTCTCTAATAAATTTTATGTCTAACATAAATATATAAATCGTATGGTGTTATATAAATATTGTTACTATTACTCCTATAGTACTCATTATTAACTGATAATACTGATGCTACGCTATAAACCAAACCAACGATATACAAACGCATACCATGGTGCATCTTGCACAATAATAGTTATAGGCACTTCTGTTATATAGCGCTCAAAAGGATCTGCAAACATCACGTGTAACGTATAGGTATGTTCTCCTGGTCGCAACTGTGTGGTATCCACCTCAAGATGTGTTATCATCTGCCCTGCAATTTGTTCTATACTATACGTACGTCTTGCTAATGAAAGCTGTATGTCTTGCGCATATCCTTGTACAGATAAAGGGATACTCAATTTCTCCTTCCAACGTACGGTGTGCGTAGTAACAGGTGCAATGTGTATATCAGCTTTAGGTAATACTTGCCATGTAAATGCACTTATATTATCTCCTACACGCATTATATTTTCTTTTTGAGTAGACACCATATGTTGCAGTGTTACTTGTTGTCCAATACTTACAAACGATGTACACTTGTCATTAATGCAAAATGGTTGTTCAACAGCACGCGTTCCTTTGTTTTGTAACGTACAACTCACTTGTACTTCTGTATTATTCCACACCCATGGTGGATATGCACATGCTACACTATAAGCAAGATACCCTTGGCGTGATGAAGATGATTGTTCAAGAGTTGTTATACGAGAACCTCCTGGATGTGCTATAAATGCTTGTGTAGTGTTACTAAATGGAGTATAGATACCAAAAGGAAACGTGTAGGTATATCCTTGCTCTAAGGTAGGTATATATACCCAAAACGTTACCTCTTTTTGTTGTTGTGGTTTAAGTAACACATAATAAGGTTGCATAACAATATCTATTTGTTGAGGAACAACTAACTGTAGAGGAACGCTCATATAGGTATCTATGGTATTTTGTAGCATTACTGTTATAGGATAATAGCTTTCAAATCCCGTATCTGGCATATGTTGTATACTTAGTTGTATTGGACTATCTCTTAACGACTGTTGTTCTACCACTTCAACACTAAAAGTAAGTGCTTGAGGTTGTATTGCTTGTGCTCCCAACCACGTATATTGTGTTTGCACTTCTGTAGGAGAACGTGCTTGTGCTAAGATAATGTGTGTTGCATCAACATATCCTATTTGTTTGTACGTAACATCAACAGGTATCCATCCTGATTGCGGTAAATATACTTGTGCCCATGCATGATTTCCCCATGGTTGTTCAAATAAATCAGACGTTGTATAAGCGATACCAGAAACATATCGTGCAGGGATACCAACACTACGTGCCATTGCAATAAATAAAACGGTAAGTTCATCACACACACCTGTTCTCTGTTCTAACACCCAACTTGCTGGCATGGTTGCTTGTGCAGCTATGGTATCTAAAGAATATTCCACATTTTGTTCTACCCATGTAGCTAACGTATGTACGACTTCAAATGCATCATCTATACCCACAATAAGCTCATTTGCTTTTCTTATAATATCTGGTGTAATGTCAATAAGATCTGAGGGTTGTGTATACAAGTTCAAATGATCTGGAACTGTTTGTAGAGGAAATGATTCTGCATGAATACGTGGAAAAGCTAGCGCTGATTGAATCTGTGCATCATGACGTACCTCTACGTATTGTTGTGGATACGTCCACGTAAAATGTAAACGGTCGCCTTGTGCTTCTTTACTACTCCATAACACGGTATTGTGTGCTATAGATTGTGGGTACAAATACACATAGACATCTAATGTTTGTGCACGTTGAGTATCAACAGTTGTATACATCTGATAATCTAGTGTCATACTTTGTGCAAAACCTAGTATAAAAAGACATAAAACAACTGCAACATACAAACGCATACATAATTTTATACTATAAACCTATATAAGATTATCGTACGTTACCTTCACTATGTGCTTGTATGGTATATCCTTCAACCGTTAATGCTTTTTGTTTATACCATACTTTACCTTGTTTGGCATATAACTGTAATTTAAGTACATCATCTAACGAACATGTTTTAGCTACTGCTTGTGTAACGATAGTGCCATGAGGGGCATCTGTTGTCACTACTTTTGCATCATCTCCACTTGCAAGCAACATACCTTGACTGGTGACATCTCGTAGGACTGCTGGTTGTAAATTATAGACTAGTATAATATGTTGTCCCAGTAATGGTTCAGGAGTATAGTAGGGTACTAATCCAGAAACAATAGTACGTTTTTGATTTCCAATAATCACATCAAGCACATACAATTTGTCAGCTTTAGGATGCTTGTGTACCTTATCAATTTTTGCTACACGCAAATCAATGTCTTGTAACGTTTTTTGTTCTCCAAATTGTTCTTTAAACTGAACAACTTGATCATCTTCCAATTTTGTAAACAATGCTTTTGGTGTGTTTATTGTTCCATCCAGCGGCGTGAGCATATCTTTCCATATTCTTTGTTCAATATTAAGCATACCTAATATATCAGCACTCACTTGTGGCATAACTGGTTGGATAAGCACAGCTAGATCAGCAATACATTGCACTAAATTAGCAATCACATTGTCTGCTTTTTGTTCTTTAACTAATACCCAGGGTTGTTGTTCTTGAAAAAATTGATTAGCTTTTTTAGAAAGACTCATCACACCTTTAAGTGCTTTTTTAAGTTCTTGTTGCTCATAAGCATTGCCAATAGCTTGTATTTCTTGTTCATACACTAAGATTTTTTCACTGAGTACAGGAATGTGTTTATCAAAGTACTTGTCAACAAACGTTAATGTTCTATGTACTAAATTACCTAAATTACCTAATAATTCTTTATTTATTTTTTCTTGAAAATCAGTCCATAAAAAGGTTGCATCTTCTTTTTCTGGTCTGTTAACCATTAAATAATAGCGCCACACATCTGCTGGAATACCTGTTTTTTGAGCATCATCACAAAAGACTCCTGTACCTCGCGATTTAGAAAATTTGGATTGTTCATAATTCACATATTCATTAACAGATAAGGTATCTAATAACGTATAGGGCTGTTTTGTTCCTAATAAAAATGCAGGAAATAAAATCGTGTGAAACGGAATGTTATCTTTTCCCATAAACTGTACAAGTTTAACCGAATCGTTGGCAAACCACCACTCTTTCCAATCATCCCTACATTGAGCTGTAATAGAAATAT
Organism: Candidatus Woesearchaeota archaeon; assembly: GCA_047602725.1. GTDB lineage: Archaea > Nanobdellota > Nanobdellia > Woesearchaeales > DATGWN01 > JBLKON01. The sequence goes on along the minus strand of JBLKON010000002.1, from coordinate 17,649 downwards.
AACCAATAGGAGCATCAAACCAACTGTATAATACCTTATGCTCGAATCCTTGTTTGGGTACTGGTATCCCCCAACTTAAATCGCGAGTAATTGCGCGAGGCTTTAATCCATCACGTAACCAAGCATATGTTGTTGTTTTTGCATTTTCAGACCAATGTTTGCTTACCGTATCTATCCATGTTTGCAGTTGTGGTGCAATTTTAGGTAAGTCCATATACAAGTGTGTTGTTTCTTTTTGTATAGGCACTGTTTTAGTTAACGTACTTATAGGATTTTTTAATTCTTCAGGATTTAATAATTTTCCACACTGATCACACTGATCTCCTTTTGCTTGTTCAAACCCACAATGAGGACATGTTCCTTGAATAAATCTATCTGCTAAAAATGTTTGTGCTTGCTTATCATACATTTGTTGCGTTGTTTCTGCAAGAATAAAACCATTAGCATCTAAGTGAGTAAAAATATCTTGAGCAATAATCGTATTTTGTTTATCTGACGTTCTTCCTAAACAATCAAATTGAGTATTAAACCACGTATAAATGTCTTTGTGGATAGCAAAATACTTATCTACTAATTGTTGAGGTGTTATTCCTTCTTCTTGTGCTTTTACTTGTGCTGTTGTTCCATATTCATCTGTTCCTAACACACTTATAACATCATATTGTTTAAGACGACAATATCGTGTATATACATCAGCTGATACTACACAAATCATATTTCCTAAATGAGGAATATTGTTGACATAAGGTAAGGCACTGGTAACTAATATTTTGGCTTTGGTCATTGCTTGCTCACAATATAGGTTAAGTGTAGGGAATTTATATAGTTATAGGAATGCAGTGTATACACAAAACATATATGATATTTTTTAGACAATCATACTTACTACATGGTATATATATGGTATATATATCGTATATCGTTACATTTTTAAATTATTCTTGCAAAAAGAACCTAAAACACATAGTTGTATACTATGGGGGTAATAATTGATGGAAATAATAAAACAATATACAGGTACATGGATCTATCCATTAGTACGTATGATGACAGGAATTTTGTTTCTTTTGCACGGAGCAATAAAGTTTAAGTGGTTCACTGACTTTTCTAATATTGCTAGTATTTTTGGTATTGCTGGCGTTTTAGAAGTGATTATTGGATTAGCACTTATCTTAGGTGTGTATGTACGTTTGGCAGCACTTGTTGGTATTGTTGAAATGGCTGTTGCTATTGGTATGATGCATCGCGTACTTAATCCACTTGCAACGGGTGGCTGGGAACTTCCTATGCTCTTTATCTGTTTGTTTGCTGTGTTTGTTGTCTATGGAGCACAAGCATGGAGCTTAGAAAAACATATGAGTAAAAAAGAATATTTTTAATCATTTTACTCTATCATTTTTTACTTTTTTTACCATACATCACTTAAAATCATTAATGTATTACCATCATTACTTTACTAAACGTATACTTACTCCACCAGTGGGTAAGCTACGAACAATATCATCAATAACACCTGCTTGAAAAAAAGATCTCATTTTTTTTGCTGCATCACTTGACTTTACATTTCCTTGATTAATACGTGCATAAGGACGTTGAGGTTCACGTGCATACACTTTAACTTTCCCTTGTTCAATACGCATAAATACTTGCATAGCATCAAACGTAACATAGTTGGTTTTACCTTTAATCATAAAACCTCCTTTTTTTAAAAATTCGCCACTCTGCGCTTCTTTGGTTACCTGCTGTGGGGTTACCCAAAAGACATCTGCTCCTCCTAAACCCATTTGCCATGCTTTAGAATATACTGCAGTGAGTTGTGCTACTTCTTGCAATTCTTGAGGAGTTGGTTGTTGTTGATCTACTTTGATTACAAAAAAAGGAGAACCTGCCATGTCTGTGTGAAAGACGATATCTTTGTCCACCGTATGTTTTTTAATAATTATTTCATTGGTTGTTGCATCCCGTCCACCTATAACTAACAAATTATTGCTGGTAAAAAACCAACGAAATTTTTCGTACCATTCTTTTTTTTGCTGTAATTGTTGTACTTTTGCTTGTGCTTGAGCTAATGATTGTTGTTCTTCTACTTCTAATTGTTTAATTTTTTCATACGTATGTTGTACAGCAACTTCTACTCCTTGCAACTTTTTTTTATAGACTTTTGCTTTATCAAAATAAGCATTTGCATTTTGAGCAGCAGTTTTGGTATATTCTAAGGTTACATCCATCATATGGATACACTCACATAACTTTATAAGTATTGTGTTGATAAGACGTAGAGCTTGTGTTGCGTACCTCTATACATATGTATAGGATATGACGGTTATTTTTCACGTACACGTAGCCCCCATTTGACAAAAACCTTTTTAAATGGTTAGATGCTTCCTCATTAAAGTGGTAGGAATCATCCTAGATACCAATTTCCTACTGTTACCATACAGTATACATTTGGATAGTGAGTTAGAGCGACTTTTTGGAGCATATACGCTTCATATTGTGCAAGCCACCCTCCACGAACTTGATACGCTAAGCGTGCAAGACAAAAAAAAAGCGTTAATGTTTATTACCAAAAAAAACATAGATATTATCAACGGGCAAGGTACATATGCTGATGATGCTATTGTACAAGCATGTACGCAACAAGCATATGTGGTAGCTACGCAAGATAAACTATTAAAAAAACGATTAAAAGAAATGGGTATAACTGTTGTAGGCATTAGAGCAAAACAGTATATAACTATACAATGAGGGAACACCAATGTTTTACAAAGTAACATTACAAGACCATGTACGTGTAGCACCGAATCTATTTGGATCGGATGGAAAATTGTCCATTCTCAAAGAGTTAAAAAACAAATATGATGGATTTATCTCTAAAGATATTGGTATTTTTATTGATATTTTACAAGTATCAGAATCTCAAGATGGCATTATTATTCCTGGTGATGGTGCTGCTTTTTATCACGTTGTTTTTGAAGCATTAGTGTATAAAATTGATTTACAAGAAATAGTTTTAGGTAAAATTAGAGATATTACCGATTTTGGTGCATTTGTTTCTATTGGCCCTATTGAAGGTATGGTTCATGTTTCTCAAACCATGGATGATTTTGTCAGTTTTTCAAAAGATAAAGTATTACAAGGTAAACAAACTAGTAGAACGCTCAAAGTTGGAGATCACGTGCGTGCTCGCGCTATTGCATTATCTTTTAAGGATATTGCTAATCCTAAATTTGGATTGACTATGAGACAAATAGGTTTAGGAAAGTTAGATTGGGTTGAAGAAGATTATAACAAAGGTAAAAAGAAAAAAGCTGAGGCGTAACGATGAAAAAAAAAGCATGTAAAATTTGTAAAGCTATTGTTGAAAGTCACGAACAATGCCCTAATAAAAACCCTAATTGTTCTGATAGTAATTTAACTACCATTTTTCAAGGAAAAATCTTAGTTATGAATCCCAAAGAATCATTTGCTGCTCAAAAACTCGATATTCATCATGCTGGTGAATATGCATTAAAGGTAAGAGGATAAACCATGGAATTACATATTACAACAACAACTAAACAACCAGATTTATATAGACAATATTTAACAGGACATATTTTATATCCAGAAGGAACAACACCTGCACGTTTACAAGTACAAGAAGCTGTTGCTAAAAAGTTGCAAGTAGATAAAGATGTTGTTTTAGTGCGTGTTATTAATCCTGTGTTTGGACATGCTAAAAGTACTATTGAAGTGTATGTGTATGAAACAGCAGAAGCACTTAAACGCTATGAAACAACTAATATGCAAAATAGGCATGTTGTAAAAAAGAAAGAAGAATAATTTTTACTTTTCTTGTTCTAACCAGCGTTTATATTCTTTAAAAAAAAGAGCACTAATATCTTGAGCAATGTGTACAGGGTCTCTGTTTCCATCTATAATATAGATTGTTCCATATCTACTACTAGCTTGTTTTTCACGTGCCAAAGATAAGTACTGCTCTCGCACCTTAGTGTGAAACTCTACCCCTGCATCATCAAACTTATCTTGAATGCCACCTCTGTGTTGCATTCGTTGTATACCTACGTGGGGAGGAATATCTAACAGGAACGTAATGTGAGGCACTAAAATAGACGGATGCTCTTGAGCCTCTATAACTTGCTGTTTATCTAAGCCTTGGGCCGTTTGAAATGCGTCAGTTGACATACGATATCTATCACAAAGCACCACAGCACCTCGTTGTAATAAAGGAGTTATTTCAAGCTCAGAGTGTTGAATACGATCTTGCACATATCCTTGTAACATAAGATCTTTTGAAGCATATGCATCTTGCTCACTTTGTAGGGCTACAATAACTTCTTGAGCAAAATGAGTCGGCTCGCGAGTACTATATATTTTTTGATATTTATTGCCTGTTGTACGTATATAATGCAACAAGTGTGCAATTTGTATCGTTTTGCCAGATCCATCTATGCCTTCAAAGACAATAAATAATCCTTTTTGTGGTATCATACCACAATTTAGAATAAAAAGAGTACTTAAATATTTAGTTTATTCATCATCCATATTTTGGAGAATCATTAAATCGTCTGTGGTGAGTTTTTCATTATTTTTCATTTTTTCACGCACACGATCATACTTTTCTTTCATGGATGTTTTTACTTCTTTTTCCTCATCTTGACGTTCCCTTTCGTCTTGTTGAGCATGCACTTCTTTCATTAATTTTTTCAATTCAGCATTTTTTTTAGCATACGCATCTTTTGCTGTTGCATATTGAGCTTGAATCCCTTTTTCTTCCTCTTTTAATGTATCAATTTCTTGAGAAATACGCAAAATATCTTCATGCTCTTTTTGAGAATCCGTTGCTTGCTGTTGCACCGTTGAATGATAACTATCTGCTTCTTGTTTTAACGTATCAATTTGCGTAGACAATGACTGTAATTCTTTTAAAGATTCTTGAGACAAGGATAAACTTTCTAATTCTTTTTCCTTTTCTTTAATAACTTTCATTAATTTTTGCTCTGCTGAAAAAGGCATACCTTCTGTTTCAATACGATACTTCATTTTTTCAATTTCTTTACGTAATTTAACAGGATCTACACCTTTCGTTACTTGTTTGGCAGAACGTAATTTTTTAAGTTGGGCAATTTTATCACGAATTTCTTTATTTAACGTGTGACGCAATGCTTTTTGATCACGCACGGTATCAGTTAACGTATTACGAGTTTTTCTTTTAGATTTAACATCATTAATTAACACAGAAATTTTTTTCCCTAATTCCTTACGTTTTGCAAATAATGCTTCTCGTTGTTGACGTAATTGCTTTACTTCTTCTTTTAAAGCAACAATTTGTTTTCGTTCTTCCATTGCCTAACCCGCTATCTTGATAAAAATTAAAGGTAAAAAAATTATCCGAATAATGAACCTAATCCTGCAGCTGCAGCTTCATTATTTTCTTCTTTCTTTTCTTCTTTCTTTTCTTCAGCTTTAGGAGCCTCAGCAGCAGGTGCAGCAGCAACAGGTGCAACTACAGCAGCTTTTTCAATTGCTTCGTCAATATTTACACCATCAAGTTTTGCAACTAATGCTTTTACTTGAGTAGCATCAACACTAACACCAGCAGCTTCTAATACTTTTGAAACAGCTTCTTCGGTTATTTTTCCACCAGCTTTGTGGATTAACATTGCAGCATAAACATATTCCATTTTTTATTCCTCCTTATAGTAAAGATGCGATTGCACATTCATGTGCAACTGCCTTAGCTAACAATTGTCCCATCACTTCCTTTTGAGGAATTGCTTGACTTACTGCTAAACCGACAGCATCTTTATGAGCGTTTGTTATGAATAATGGCAAGGTGGTATCAGTATACACTTGTGCGTCCATTGCCAAATTAAATGCCCACGTATGAGCTTGTTGTAATTCTTGTAAGGTTACCTCTTCATCAATATCAAGTACCTTTTTATCATATATCATCCCGTCTTCATATACAGATAATAAATCTAAACCTACTTCCATAGGATAAATTTCTAAACGAGTAAGTAAACTTGCTAATTTTGCTGAAATAACATCTCCTTCTTTTGCGACTACACTATCAGCTTTTACTGCAACCTTTCCTCCATCAATACCACTTTTAATCCCTACACTAGCCAATTCACTAATAATAGGACCTGGGTTGAATGGTGTTGGACCTGCTGGAACTACAATATCTTTTGGAGCAATTTGTCCACCTTTTGCAGGCGCTGAAGATTTATTTTTCTTCAAAATTTTAAATAAAATAAAAGGATTGTCTTTGGTAAAAATAAATGCAGGCATACCTTTCAAGTTCTCAGCTAACTTTGCAACTCCTGGCTTACTTTTCTCAGCTTCTTGCAAAATAATTTTACTCAGTGTTTTTTTAGTCATACGCAATACGACACTCTTACGTAATTGTGCTCGCATCGATTGTACTTGTGGAGTAGGCATGCCCATCATGTTTACAATACCTACTACTGGATATTCTTTCACTAAAGCAACAAAGTCTGCAACTTCTTTTTTCTTTTGATCAGTAATATTTGCCATTTGTTTTCTCCTTGATTTATTTTTATGTATTGATTTTAATAATAGGACTCATTGATTTTTTAACAAACACTTCTTTAATATTGTTTATTTGCTGTGGTAAATGTTGTACAATACTATCATACACTGTTTGTATATTATCTATGAGTATCTCATCACTTTGATTTTCTTTACCCACGGGAACTTGCATCATATAACTTGCACGCGTGCGTACACGAATGGTTTTTTGTAAACGTTCATACACTGGTTTTAGTGCAGCTTTTGGAGGCAGTACACAACCAGCTTTTGGATTAGGCATCTTTCCTCGCGGACCTAATACACGACCAAATGTTGCTGCAACTTGTGTCATCGCAGTTGCTTGAGCTACAAAATAATCATATTGATCAGCTAATTTTTTTACTGCTTTTTTATCTTTAGCATAGGTATCAAACTCACCTTGTACAATAACATGATCAAATACCTCTTTAGCTTCGTCAGCCATATCAGCAGCTACTAAAGCACACACTTTGATTTTTTTTCCTCTATCATAATGAAGATTAACGTAAAAATCTTGTTGATTATCATTTTTTTTCATATCTAAATCTTTAATAGTAACAATAAGTTCAACAGATTGATCGAACTTCTTTTTATGTTCAGCTTTTAACGTAGAGACTGCTTTGATTAATTCATCTTTTTTCATGTGCGTACCTCCCTCCTATTATCATGTAATAGTCAATGCGGGATTGTTTTTATGTTGTGAAATGTTAAACTATTTATAAAGTTTTACTTTTTTTGTGATGATGTTGTAGTTTTTTTGTGTGCACTGGCCTCTTTTTGAGTAGATGGAGCACCAAATTTTTGTTCATAATTACGTTGTGCCTCTTTTATTACAAAATGTGCCATCTTTTTGTTGTGTACTTCTAATATTTTTACTTCTTTTTTTTGCAACAACTTATATGTTTCAAAAAAATGGGTTAGTTCATCAATCATATGTTTGGGAATTTTCTCTAAATCATCAAATTCCTTGAAACGAGGATCACAATCATACACCGCAATGATTTTATCGTCACTTTCGTTATCATCTAACATATGAATAACTCCTACTACCCGTGCTTCAACTAGCATACCTGGATATACTGGTCTTCCTGTTAAAATAATAATATCTAGAGGATCACCATCTTCCCAATATGTTTGTGGGATAAATCCATAATCACCAGGATAATGGACTGCTGAATATAAAAAGCGATCTAATTTCATCATTCCTGTTTCTTTGTCTAATTCAAATTTCAACTTAGAGTCTTTAGTAATTTCTACTACTGCATTAATAATTGCAGGTGCTTTGTCGCCAACTGATATACCGTGCCATGGATGTGCTTGATTCATAAAATATATTGGGACTAGTGTTTTTTTATAAACGTTTTGGATTTTTTTGGGGAAAAGCATATTTAATATAGATCGTGCACCTACAACAACTGATTATAACATATACTACACTCTCATACAACACCTATATGCAGTACTTCAAGTACACATACTCAACAGTTATACTAAGAAGAGTGATTATATATACTCAATATACGTACTACACCACTTCTTTTTAGCAAACTTTATAAAGCAAATCATGTTTGCTTATGTATATTACTTCTCCTATCTCTTGTAAGCGACCTAGGAGATGCTTTACGATGGAAACATACAAATTTGTGAAATTGTCCTACACTGGATATTTAGAAGACGGTACGCTGTTTGACACCACTGATGAACAGGTAGCTAAACAAGCCAACATTTATAGACCGCAAGCACAGTATGGCGATATGACTATCTGTTTAGGCGATGGGTATTTACTTAAACCTTTAGAAGATGCTTTACAAGATGCTCAAGTTGGTAAGCACACAGTTAGTTTGCCTGATGCGTTTGGTAAAAAACAAGCAAATCAAGTGCAACTTATTGCTACGCAAAAATTTGTCAAACAAGGTATCCAAGTGCAACCCGGTTTACAAGTACAAGTAGATAATGAAATTGGTGTTATTAAACATGTATCTGGTGGACGCACGTTAGTAGATTTCAATCACCCACTTGCTTCACAAACTATTAGATATGAAGTTGAGATAAAACAAATCGTTAGCGATCCACTTGCTCAAGCTACTGCTTATGTACAAGCAAATATGGGTAAAACAGTTAGCGTTGCGCTTAGTGAAAACAAACTTACTATTACAGCTAAACAAGCATTACCACAAGAGGTTCAAGACATGTTTACAAAGGAAATTCAAAAAAGAATTCCATCCATAAAAGAGGTTGCATATAACGTAAGTGGGGAGAACAATGGATAGTTTTATTCAACAAGCAACTGAACGCAAAGAGCATGCCAAAGATAGTGAATTGTTAGCATTACTTGCTCAACATAAAGCAACTATTAAAGTGGTTGGTGCTGGTGGTGGAGGAAACAACACTATTAATCGTATGACTGAAATTGGTATTTCTGGTGCACAAACTGTTGCTATTAATACAGATGCTCAAGATTTATTATATACTACTGCTGATATTAAGATTCTTATAGGACAGGAAACAACTAAAGGCTTAGGTGCTGGTAGTGTACCACAAGTTGGTTTTGAAGCTGCTAAAGAATCTGAAAAAGAGATTCGTGATGCGTTAGCTGGTGCTGATATGGTATTTATCACCTGTGGTTTAGGTGGTGGTACGGGTACTGGTTCTGCTCCTTTAGTTGCTGAAGTTGCGAAAAAGCAAGGAGCGCTTACTGTAGGTATTGTTACGCTTCCGTTTGTTATGGAAGGAAATAGAAGATATGACAATGCGGTGTGGGGACTTGAACAACTTGAAAAACATGTAGATACGCTTATTGTTATTCCTAATGATAAATTATTAGAACTTGCTCCTGACTTGCCGTTATACACTGCATTTAAGGTTGCTGATGAAATTTTAACTAATGCTGTTAAAGGTATTGCTGAAATGGTTACTAAAGCGGGTCTTGTAAATTTAGATTTTGCTGACATTCGTACCGTTATGGGTGATGGTGGTGTTGCATTAATTGGTGTTGGTGAATCTGACTCAGAAAATCGCGCTTTAGAAGCGGTAGAAAAAGCTATAGCAAATCCACTCCTTAATGTTGATATTGCAGGTGCTACTGGTGCACTTATTAATGTTGCTGGCTCTTCAAGTATGACGCTTGATGAAGCACGTAAAGTAGTAGAGGCAGTATCTGTTAAACTCGATGAGGATGCTCGCATTATTTGGGGTGCTCAAATTAGTGAAGATTTAGGAAAATTAGTGAGAGTTATGCTCATTGTTACGGGAGTAAAGAGTTCTCAAATTATTGGTATAAAAAAGAGCTCGATGCAACCAAAGGAAAAACATGAGTTAGGAATAGAATTTTTGTCGTGATGCGCAATGATAAAAGAATTTATACAAGAATGTAAACGTGTACTTAAAGTAACACGAAAGCCGAACAAAAAAGAGTTGATGAATACCATTAAAATTACCGGATTAGGTATTTTATTTATTGGTTTTATTGGTTTTATCATCTATTTAATTACACAATTGGTACAGAGGATGGGATAATAATGACGCAAGAAGCAAAAACACAATTGTATGCACTACGTACAACAGCAAATAGAGAATCGCAAGTTATTGAATTTTTATATTCTAATGCTTTAAAAAAAGGGTTTAAGGTGTATAGTATTATTCATCCTCATGGTATGCGAGGATATGTGTATGTAGAAGCTGAATCTATGGCTGATGCTCAACAAGCAGCATACGGTATTCCTTATGCGCGTGGTATTTTACCACAAGCGGTTGCTTGGCAAGAAGTGGAAAGCATTTTTGATACGGTTAAAAGTACTCAAGAAATGAATATTCAGAAAAATGATATTGCTGAAATTATTTCTGGTCCTTTCAAGCGCGAGCAAGTTAAAGTTATTCGTATTGATAAAACAAAAGAAGAAGTGGTTGTCGAAATGTTACAGGCAGCTGTTCCGATTCCTATCACGGTACGTATGGATGCTATTAAAGTTATTCGCCGTGATGATCAAGAAGAATAATATACCTTTTTATAGTTCTTTTATTTTCTTTTTTTATGAATTCACCTATTGAAACTGTTGTCTTTGATTGTTATGGCACGTTAGCTTATATTGATAGGCAAGAAACGGTGTGGAAACAAGTCTTGAGACACTTAGGTCAACATAGCAAAGGATCTTTACGTCAACAGATACTGCAAACGAGTTATACAAACCCTCATTCTTTTTATACCATTATACAACAGGGAATTGAGGATTTACCACATACACAAAGAAAAAAACTTATTGCCTGTTTACCAGAAGAAAAACTAGTTGCTTTTCAAAAACAAATGCACGCTGAAAATTATCAAGTACGTTTATATTCAGACGTTGGACCAGTTTTATATAAACTTGCCCAAAAAGGATATCGTGTACTTGTTGTGTCTAATGCATCGCATGAATATACTGATCGTGTTACAAAACTATTAGGTGAACATATGCCTACTAAAGATATTCATTTTTCTTGTAATTTGGGATATGCAAAACCAGATATACGCATCTTTGAACAAGCTTTTACACGTTCAGGAATTCCTTTACAATATCCAAACATTCTTGCAGTTGGAGATTCTCTACATAATGATGTATTACCTTTAGTTTTTCAAGGTAAGACACCAGGTACACCACAAGATGATACAGATAAGCCTTATAATTCTGATCATAACCGACAACGCAAACAACAAGGTGCTATGGGGCTTCATATTACTAGACATCCCACTACACACCTTATTGATGGTATGACATTAGAAGAAAAATTAAAATTAATAGTTAGATTATAAGTATACAATAAACATACACTTAACGTTCTTCACCAAATGTTTGCTTTAATGTTGCACTATCAAACCCTTCTGGTGCACTTTGCTGTGCTCCATATACATATAATGCAGTATTATAAATAGTGTTTAACACATTACATGCAACAATAACTATCATAACATACAATATACCTGCTCCTATAACACCTAAGGTAACATATATATTTTGCAAACCAAGCGTCGCTATAACAACAACCACCGTTACAATAATACCCACTAATATAGCAATAAATTGTAATGCTCCTAATCCTACATGACGAATTAAACTTTGTCCCCATGTTTTTTTGAGCACCTGTACAGAACGTTTTAATGCTTCAATTGGTGTTAATCCTTCATATACCATAACTGGCACTACAAATACTGAAATAATTGCCCAAGCCATTCCTAACACTGAGCGAATCATACCAATAATAATAGGACCAAACCCTTTAGCACGTCGTGCTAATTGTTCAAGTATCAGTAACAATAATCCTACTGTTGCACTTAGTAAACTCCATAAAAATATCAAATGTATTTTTTTTATACTAAAGGACAAACATTCAAAAAATCCAACACTTTTTTTTTCAAATATTTGTTTTGCTGCATATACCGTTCCTACATTAAAAAATGTTGCAATAAACGCAAAACCAAAGTATAAGATAAATGCATAGACATACATCATCACTTCATTACCTAGCGTAAAAAATGCTGGAATAAGTAAAGCTACAAAAAATACCGTTGAAAACAATGCTCCTAATATAGGAAATAACATCATAAATGGATTTTTTACTAAAACCCCCCATGACATTTTAAAAATTTCTAAACTTTGTTTAAACATGTTACATTTCCTCCAATCTTCTTATGCGCTCCTCTAGGGGAGGATGCGTTGAAAATAAATTTGACCAACTTCTTTTTTGTTTTCTAAAAGGATTTGCGATAAACATATGCTCTGTTGCATGGTTTGCTTGTTTAAACTCAGGGTGTGCCTCTTTTTGAATTTTTTTAAGAGCCCCTGCTAACCCTGCTGGATATCGCGTAAACGATACGGCTGCGGCATCTGCTGCGTATTCACGTTTTCGAGAAATAGCTAATTTTAATAAGTAGGCAAAAATCGGTGCCAATATAGCTAACACTATCCCTACTATAATAATAATTGCAGTTCCCCCACCACGTTGACCTCCTTGGGCTCTTCCTGACATGCCCGAAAAAATAAACGTACGAAGCATAATATCACTTAATAATACCACCACACCTACAAGAACGGTTGCCAATAACATTAAACGAATATCATAATGTTTAATATGTGCAATTTCGTGCGCTATTACTCCTTCTAATTCTTGTCTATTAAGTTTTTCTAACAACCCTGTGGTTACTGCTACTGAGCCACTTTTAGGATCTCTACCTGTAGCAAATGCATTAAGTACAGGAGATTGAATAACATATGCTTTAGGTGTTGGAATATTAGCAGCAATAGCTACTGCTTCAATGGTATGATACAAATACGGATATTCTTTTTTCGTTACCGGTTTAGCACCTGATATACCTAATATCATTGCATCACCTATGGTGTACATGACTGCACCATAGATTCCTCCTACAATGAGTGCTAAAATAATACCTGTTGGTGCATCTTCAAAGAGCAATATTCCTAGAATAACTCCTAATATGCCTATAATAATAAAAAAAACGGCAACTAAAAGAAAAGAAAAAAGTTTATTTTGCCGTACTTCATCAAATGATATACGCACTGCACATCACCTAAAAAGAAACTTTAACATTTTGGCGTTCTTGTTGGGTAGCCTCAAATGCTGTTTCTTGTTTAAATCCAAACGTTCCAGCTATAATATTGGATGGAAATACTTCAATTTTAGTGTTAAAGTACATCACCATATCATTATAATGTTGTCTGGAATAGGCAATTTTGTTTTCTGTGCCAGTTAATTCTTCTTGCAATTGTAAAAAGTTTTCATTTGCTTTCAAATTAGGATAGTTTTCTGCAACCGCAAATAATGATTTTAATGTGTTGCTTAATTCTCCAGATGCTTTAGCTTTTGCATCTACACTACCCGCATTCATAACAGCAGAACGAGCTTTGGTTACATTTTCCAAAATCTCTTTTTCGTGTTTCATATATCCTTTAACGGTGTCTACCAAGTTAGGAATAAGATCATTTCGTCGTTTTAATTGTACATCAATTTGTGCAAATGCATTTTTGACTTGATTACGTAAGCGCACCAAACCGTTATACATAAGTATTATTGCAATGACAACTACTGCTACTATTCCTAGTATTATCCATACTGCTACCATATTTATTACCCCCTTATATGTGGATATCTATGTTTATGCTATGTGATTTATAAATGTTATTAACTTACATTTTATAAATACATATGATGCAACACTTCTTTGCATGTTATCTCTTGAACAGTTTGTTGCAAAACATATCTTTTGCTGTACTTCTACAAGCATTACATTAAAATCTGACACACTACTTGACATTGGAGAACTTTCTGTTAATGTGGTTGCTGATGATTTTTGGCAACGATATCACACAGATTTACTCCCCTATGATCCTTGTTATACTCCATTTTGTTTGTACGAAGCATATTCTTGTGCATGGATAGAAGCTGAACAGTCTCTTTATTTTTTACCTCGTATAACCAAAGAACCTCCTTACAGACCTCTTATTGTTATGCAAACTGATTGTAGGCGCTTAGATGCACTTGTTAGGGATTATACTGCAAAGATACAAGCGTTACTGGAAAAAAAGTAATACGCCAATGCCCGGATTTGAACCGGGAATCCACAAGGGACCGGTTTGCTTGAATGCTTTTTTGAAGCAATCTGAAAATTTGTTTTCAGTTTTTCAAGACCGGCGCAATACCAGATTATGCGACATTGGCATAAAAAATTAAGTTTACCAAGTATTACCTGTTTTGATCAAACTTTTTTTAAAAGTTTGCGATACTGGCATGAATACTACAAGTAAAAAACTAAGCATTTATAAAATTAATGACCTTTATCTATATAAATACTTACAACTACTTCACTTTATAGTTATTTTCTAGATACGTAATCAAACGCGTACAAATAGCTTTTGTTTCTGTAAAATAATCTTCAATAGGATCTTTATCATTTTCTTTTAAAATAGTCAAAATCGTTTGCTTTCTTTGACTATCAATGACTTTATGTTCAGGTAATTCAAAACGCATTAAACGCATATATATTTTACGTAATACATTAAGTAGCTGTTGTGCCTTATGTTCATCAAAATCACTAGCTAATTCAGAAAATTCATTATACCAATCGCGTGGAATAACTAATTGCTCACGAATTTTGACCGTTCCTCCTTGCTTATAAGAATACACACGACCTACTACAAAATTAATAGCTTTACATTTATCTTCAATACTTCGTAAATTTAATGGTAAGGTTTCTTGGGTAATTTCTTGCTGTTTACTACGTAACTGTTGTTGCAAATGAGTTACTTGTTTTTCTAAAGCCATTTTATGACCATGCATTTGTTGATAATGCTGATGATACGTGTGCGCTGCATGTTTATAATAATCTCGCTCTTGCTGGATATGCTCAACTTTTGGCTCATGTGTAACGTGCTGTTTTGACACATGCTGTTCTTTAAAAATTTCCTTTTTGAATTGTTTAGGATGATGATACACATAGACTAACACAATATTCATGGTGTACATCATTAATAAACTCAGCACAATAATTACTGGACCATCCATTAATGAAAGCGCTTGAAATACCGTTGATTGCCACAGTAAAAAAAAGATAGCACATAATCCTATAGGTAAAGCCCAATAATACCAGATATTCATTTGGCCTTGAGCTAATAATGAAAAAATAAGTGCAATATACAAAGGAACGATGACTGTACCTATAAACACTAAACCAATAGGTGTATCAGAAACTGCTGCAATGGTAATAATAGCTATACAATACAAAAACATACTTAGAATCGCTGCTATGGATAGAGTCCGCATAGGTTACTTTTAACATGTATAATTTATAAATGTTTACAGAATAGGTGCTAAAAGTCGCATACATCCATTACGTAATTGCGCCCACACACTCATTTTATCATCCATTGATAATTCTTTACAATGAGCTATATCATCTATAAATGCTTGTTGCACTTGCTTTGCAAATCCTGTATCATAGATAATCGTAGCAAGTTCATAGTTTAAATGAAAACTACGACTATCAAAATTTGCACTTCCCATACAACACATAGTACCGTCTATACTCATGCTTTTAGCATGCATAAATCCTTTTTGATACAGATAAATTTTTACTCCCGCTTTAAGCAAACTCTTAAAATAGGTATGCGCTGCCCAAAAAGGAATACGTTTATCTGGTACACCCGTCATAATAATACGTACATCTATACCACTTAATGCCGCTGTTTTTAAAGCCATTAACATACTTTGATCAGGAATAAAGTACGGTGTGTGTATATATACTGTGGTGTCTGCATTTGCAATTAAGGTAAAAAACAGTTGTTTTATAGATTCCCATTCTGAGTCAGGACCGGATGTCGTAATTTGAATGGGTAATTTTTGTTTTATGGATTGCTTCGGAAAATACTGTTGCGCAAACAAACGTTGCTTGGTGGTATTATACCAACTAATAGCAAAAATTTCTTGTAAGACTAACACACTATCACCTTGCATACGCATATGCAAATCACGCCAGTAGCCATACTTACCCCCATCAACATACTCTTTTCCTAGATTCATACCTCCCGTATACCCAATACAACCATCAATGACCACAATTTTTCGATGATTTCTATAATTTAAGGTATGAAACCTAAAAGGAGATAAAAAATTAAAATAAGGATATATGTGCACTCCTGCTTTTTGTAATGTTTTTTTATACGCACGTTTCATTACACCAAACGAACCATACGTGTCATATAATATACGCACTTCTACTCCCTGCATTGCTTTTTGTATTAAGGCTTGTTGAATACGTTGCGTTTGTTCATCACTATACCACGTAAAATATTCCATATGAATACTGTGTTTTGCTTGTGCAATATCTTTGAGTAAAAGATTAAATTTTTGTTCGCCACTGGTTATTAACTCTATATTGTTGTGTAACGTAATTAAAGAATTTGCATTACGAGCAACTAATTTCATTACTTTGTATGCATCTACATTATGTGCTATGTGTTGCTGGTATTCTTTTTGTTTATGTACTAAACTAGATAATAATACTTTCATATGCGTTTGAAACATAAACCCTTTGGGTTTTATACGCCAATTTCTTCCAGCTAATATGTAAATAAGTAAACCAATAATGGGAAATATAAAAAAAAATAATAGCCATGCAATAGTTGAAGACGTATCTCGTTCGTCTAATAGTAAAAAATAAATGGTGATAAACAAATACAAATATAAACTTATGGTTATCCATGTAATAATAGTACTTATTTCTATCATTGATTCCTCATAAATGCTTGAGCTTGTGCATATGTTTGATGGGTACCTATGTCAAACCAATACCCTGTATGTTTAAACGCATATACTTCATACGTAATTAACATCTGAGCAATAAGTAAGCCTGCATTATCTTTTTTCCCCTCTTTTATACATTGATGCAACACTGATAAAGATGCTTTTGGTAATATATATACCAACGTAGAAATAAGCGTACTTTGAGGGTTGGGATTTTTTTCTTGAAAATCAATAACTCTCATGTCTTTGTCGACTACCACTTGCCCCATGTGTTTTACTGTATCCATACATTCCATATCATACACACAAATCAACGGTTTTTGCTTGTACTCATTAAGCATGTGTTGGTAGTTAATATTAGATAAATTATCTGCTCCAATAATCATAACATCATCATCAATATCATATTGCTCTAAGGCATAGGCAATATCTCCTAATGCTCCTAACCTATCTTCATTAGACATGGTATGATCATTAACAATAGTAACGGGATAGTTATACGTTTGTTGCCACTTTTCAAAATGACTAGCAAATTTATTATTGGTTAACAGATATATAGGCATTTGTAATTTTTTAATATCATCTACCAGATAATTAATCATGGGTTTATTATTGATAGGTAAAAGATGTTTTGGCTGATGTTCTGTTAAAGGATACAAACGTGTGGCATACCCTCCTGCTAACATAATAATGTGCATACTATCACTTTTTCAGTCTATCATTTAAAAAAGTTTTGACACCGTTTTGTACCAGATATATTTTATCATGCTCTTTTATTTGATATTT
>JBLKON010000101.1:0-2966 GCA_047602725.1 Candidatus Woesearchaeota archaeon | reverse complement strand
AAATAATCAAAGAAATGACACACGATCTGACAATAGACAAGAGCAAAAATCAGCTGATAAGCAAGTAAAATCTAAACAAAGTATGACTGCTAAGCAAAAAAAGGATGTTGTTGATATGCTTGAACAATTAGTAGGTACACATGGTGCTTTTATTTTAGATGATAAATTTGGTATTTTAGGAAAAGTACCTAAAGCCGAATTGGAGTCTACCCTTAAAAGCATGGGAAAAAGCGCTTTTGCTATTGTAATTGATGGCAGTGTCGATAAGCAAGTTGTTGATTATGCTGAAAATCACAAATTACAATATGTTATTGGTATGGATGCAAAAGTAAAAAACACTAAAATAACGGTGTTAACTGCTGATCAATTAGCTTAATTTTGCATACTTTTTTAAATATTCTTTTTCTTTTCTTTTGTAGGTGGTACATTATGAGTGAGAAACATACTCCTAAAAAGCAAGTCAAAAAGCATACACATCATACAAAACATAACACAAAAAAGAGTATTATGCAAAAAAAAATGCCTATCCCTAAAGAGTGGGCATGGGGTGGCATTACTCTTGTTGGTATCCTTATTTTAATTTTGGGTGTTATGCTTCTTATGCAACCAACTATAAGCCCACAAGATGATGTTGTTGTGTATATTGATGGTAAAGGTATTACCTATCAAGAAATTGAAGTATTTTATGAAGGTCTTTTGACGATAAACCCTATGTTGTCTATTGACCAAGCTCTTGACCAAATGATTGCTATTACACTTTTATTAAATGAGGCACAAGCATTAGACATTACTGTAGATGAAGGGGATGCATTAGCTCAATTTGATTTTCAAGTAGCCCTTATGGGTGAAGACGAATTAATGCAGATTTTAGAAGAACAACAAAAAGATTTTGAAACACTTAAAGAAGAAATTGTTACTATGATTACTCAAGATATGCTTATCACCCAAGTACTTGAAACACAAGTAGAAGTACACTTTAACGACACACAATTACAAGAAGCATATGAAGAATACCAACAAGAAGCACAACGACAATTAGCTGTTTCTATGTATCACCTTGTTATTTGTCATAATGATGTTGTTGGATGTACTTCTGGATTATCACAACAAGAAGCTTTACAAAAAGCCACACAATTGCGTAGTGAAGTCACTATTGAAAACTTTGCTGATGTTGCCAAGCAACAAGGTATGCCAGATGAAGGTTTTGTAGACTTTTTTCAACGAGGTGTGTATCCGCAAGCTTTTGATGATATCGTGTTTTACTTAGAAACAGGAGAAATTTCTGATGTATTTGAAACAGAGCAAGGATATCACATTGTTATGATTGAACAGCGTAAGGTTGCTTATCCTCTTGAGTTTGAGGAATTTGTAGAAGAATATACGCGCATGGAACAGCGCAGAGCTGAATTATTGTATATTGAGCAATTAAAAAATAATGCGAATATTATTTTTACGTAGTTAACTTTATTAACTCTTTTTTCTTATATTTAGTCTATGCATGATATTGTCATTGGCAGAAGTATGTCTGATGTTGAACAATTGGGAACTAAAGGAACGGTTCTTTTAGGTAAACATTATATTAAAATGGGACAAACAACGTCGCTTTCTAATAATATTTATTTGGATGTTATTCGTTCACACGTGGTATTTATTTGTGGAAAACGCGGTGGGGGCAAGTCGTACACGATGGGAGTTATTGCAGAAGGTTTGTCTGATTTAGAACCTGCAATTGCACAAAATCTTTCTATTATTTTACTTGATACGATGGGTATTTATTGGACGATGAAATATCCTAACAAAAAAGAGGAATTACTGTTAGAAGAATGGAAATTCAGACCGCATGGTTTGGATATTGATATTTACACACCTTTTGGTTTTTATAATGAATACAAAAAACAAGGTATTCCCACAGATTACCCTTTTTCTGTTCCTACTAATCAAATGAGCAGTGATGATTGGTGTAAAGGGTTTGATGTTCCTCTTACTTCTCCACTAGGTGTGTTTATTCAAAAATCTATTAATCATTTTAAAGATGACCTATATGACATTGATGACATTATTGCGTATATGCAACAGGCTGACAGAGTTGAAGAACATGTACGTGATGCTGCTATGAACTATTTTCAAAATGCAAAAGCTTGGGGAGTGTTTGATAAAGAAGGTACTCCTATTGAAACGCTTGCAAAAGGTGGACGTGTTACGGTATTAGATGTATCATGTTATGCTACTATTCCTAATGGATGGACCATTAAATCTATGGTTGTTGGTTTAGTTTCACAAAAATTGTTTAATGAACGTATGCGTCAACGCAAAGACGAAGAATTTGCTCAAATTCACAGTTCTATGCATTATTTTTCAGAAAGCCAACAAAAAGAAAAACAAGAATATCCACTGGTGTGGCTTGTTATTGATGAAGCACATGAATTTTTACCCAATCAAGGCTCTACGTTAGCTAGTGATCCACTTATTACTATTTTGCGTGAAGGTCGTCAACCAGGTATTTCTTTAATTTTAGCAACCCAACAACCAGGAAAAATTCATACAGACGTTATGACGCAATCTGATACAGTTATTGCACATCGTATTACTGCAAAATTAGATACAGAAGCACTGGGAACCCTTATGCAAAGTTATATGCGTACTGGTTTAACTGAGGCTTTGGATAATTTACCTCGCACTAAGGGTTCTGCTATTATTTTTGATGATAATAATGAAAAAATGTATCCTATGCGTGTAAGGCCTCGTTTCACGTGGCATGGTGGAGAATCTCCTACTGCTATGCCTAAAAAAAAGGATTACAAGTTGTAACAATATTTAAAAATAGCTCTTTATTTCTGATTATTCCCAATGACTATTGAACAAAACCTAAGAGAGTATGATGCAGCATTTCATCCCAAGTTTGACAGATAAATAAAAAAATGTTCTTTGTCGTTATTTAATTTATGAGTAAAAAACAACCACAAAGA
>JBLKON010000100.1:0-2980 GCA_047602725.1 Candidatus Woesearchaeota archaeon | reverse complement strand
GTTCAATAACACGAACAATAGGAACAAATAAATCTGGTGGTGTTGCTACATATAATATACGATTTGGTGTTTTTGCTTGCTCAATAGCTTGCAATGATTGCTGTATGCGTTGTGCATCTGGTTGTTCATACGATATATGTTCATAATACACCAACGACAAAAAATCATCCATGATTTCTTTATTTATGTTAGAAATAAAATGTGGTAACTCTAAAAAATCAATATATTCTGCTTTTGTCATAACTCTTCTTCCTAAGCATACAATAGCTGAATCTTTACTTAACTTTCCTTTTGAAAATAAATGATATAACGCAGGAATTAATTTACGTTTTGTTAAATCTCCTGTTGAACCAAATAAAATAATAGTTGCTCGCTCCATTACAATCCCTCTTTAACAATAATTACGTTTGGTACTGTTAATAATCCTACTGCCGGACATTGCTTTATATCGACACGTTGTGTAACATGTTGATATGCTTTAGCTTTAGCTTCACCAATAAAACATAAAAAAGCATGTGTTGCTGTTTGTAATAATGGCATGGTTGCAGTTATTCTTTGTGCTGGTGGTTTAGGAGAATCGTTAATTGCTACAAATCTTTTTTTATCTATTTGTAATGCATCATGATAAGGATACAAACTTGCAATATGTCCATCTTCTCCTGCACTTGCAACCACGATGTCAAATGCTTGCGTGTGTTGAAAAAAAAGATCTGTGTATGTTTGTGCACTGTGTTGCACGCTTGTCTCATACGACATACGTTGTATATTTGCTTGTTTCCACAACACATCATTACGTAAAGAATCTTCTAAAGCAACATACCGTTCATCTATCATAAACAATACGACGTTTTGAGGTAGAGGAGTGTCTATAAATGCTTGCACACTTCGTCCACCACACACGCCAATATAACAGATAGGTTTACGAGTTAACACTTCTTGTATAGCTTGTACAAAAGCTGTTGACACGTCTTGTGGTGTAATAGTTTTCATGATACTTTTTTATTGTTCTTTTGTTTAATCTTTTTGTTTAATAGCATGTCCACCAAATTGTTGACGCATGCCTGCAAGTAATTTAAATGCAAATGAATCCTGTTGCCTTGAAAGATAACGTGCATGTAGTGCATAGGTATTTACCACAAACGGTACACTGTGTTCCATAGCTTCTACTGCTGCCCATTTTCCTTCTCCAGAATCTTGGACAAATGGTGCGACACTTTGGATATTTTGCTCTAATGCTTTTTGAGTAACTTCCATAAGTAGTGAAGACACAATAGTTCCATGATTCCATAATTTTGCTACACGAACTAAATCCAAATCATAACTACCTTCTTTTAATAAGTCAAAGCCTTCTGCAATTGCTTGCATCATACCATATTCTATAGCGTTATGCACCATTTTTACATAATGCCCTGCTCCTGCTGGTCCAACCAAATCATACGCACCAGGCCTAGAACATGCTGCAAAAATAGGTTCTACAAGTTTGTATGCTTGTGGTGAACCACCAGCCATTAAAGGATATCCTGAATCTTTAGCTAAAATACCACCACTTACTCCTACGTCTATCATATGAATCTGTTTTTCTTGGGCAAGTTGGTGCCTGCGTTGAGTGTCATGAAACTGAGAATTTGCTCCTTCAATAATAACATCTCCTGGTTCTAATAAGGTCAGTAAAGTTTGAAACATGTCTTCAGTTACTTGTCCACTAGGTAACATTTGCCATACTATACGTGGCTTTTGAAGTTGTGCTACTAATGCTTGTACATCTGGTGCTTCTTTTGCTCCTAGTGCAACTGCTTTTTGCACGGGTTCTTTTGAACGATTCCATACTATTACTTCACATTCGTTTACTAGGCGACTCACTATATTTCCACCCATACGTCCTAATCCAATCATTCCTACTTGTTTTTTATCCATAGACTATCACCATAGCTTAAAGTTATATACGTATGTTTTATAAGCATTGTGTATGTTAGATATGGAATATTAATAGTATATAACAAAAATAGAATTAAAATATTGTATCATTTCCCAGAATAAACTATACTAATGTTGCTGAATCCCAAAACAAATCAAAAAATATACTAAATGTTTGTACTATATATTGATCTTCTATTATTATTGCAAATGGACTTTCTTTATTATAATTTAACATACTTAATTTATTATCATATATTATATATCCAGCCTTAATTAATTTTAATTTTGATAACAAACGCACTTCTCTATATTCTTTTTCACTTGTTACACTATACTTTTTTTGAGCATCAGTTTCAATTTCTCCTCTAATAATTTTAATGGGTATTTTATTTTTTATACGCATCACCGAAAAATTACCAATAAAAAACTCTTGAAAAAACTCTTCTGAACCAGTAGGGTGTATACCTTTAATTTCTGATTGACATGCCAATGGATCCCGTAATACCATTTTCATGCCTTGAAATCCTTTATACAAATGCACATTAGTTGATGTATGTGGTAACTCAGACATACGTACTAGATTATTGAGTACTCCATCTATTATTTGTGATTTTTCTTCTAAAATAGTTTTAAGCTTATGTGGACTTTCTGCAGAAAAATGTTTTTTATTATTTAATATAACTTCATTAACTAATCCTTTTACTTGTAGTTTATCAATTATTTCATACACTGTCTGCCTCAAAATACCCGTTCCTTGGGATATTTTATTTGCAGACATACTTCCATTTTTTAGAATATAAAGATATACATCTATTTCTCGCTCTTGGAGTCCCCACTCTAGTAATGCTAATTTTTCATTCATGCTTTATCTATAAAGCTACTTATTTATAAAAATTTATATTGTCGTATTTAATTTACGACAACATAATATTAACTTGTTTTTTTACCACTTTTTTATGACAATATATAACAATACGCAAGATCCCAGCAGTGTTATTAAATAACTGATAGAAAAATCTATAAAGTCTACATTCTAAAAATAGTATATGGTAATTCTACAAGC
>JBLKON010000099.1:0-3160 GCA_047602725.1 Candidatus Woesearchaeota archaeon | reverse complement strand
CAAAATGCCAACGTAAAACCTACTTTTTTTGTTTTTTTTGCATCAACAGAAATATTTCCCTCCGATACATTCACTGCTGAACCAATCATACCATGTGCATACGATATACTACCACTAGATACCCCATGTCTTCTCAAAGGCGTCATATCCTCAAGTGAGTCATCAAAAGGAAAATAAGCAATTAATTGATTTCCCATTTTTTCTCTTCGATCAACAATGCGCGATTTTTGCGCACCACTAAACGTACGCGAAGCATACTCCAAAGTATGTACATACTGCATTTGATCTACATAAGATAAACTCAAAGATATATCAACTGACTCACCAGGTTGCGTTAACATATCATAACTTTGTATCTTTCGGGTTTCTTGAGGTAACAATACCATATCAAAACTTCCTAAAAACACATCTCCCACACTAATATTATGTATCATTATCGTTTTTTGCATAGTATTAATGACATCAAACTCCACACCATGAAGGGAAAATACCACATTATGAATGCCAATATCTTGTTGTAACCACTGCACACCATCAGATGAAGCAGGACTATAAAAAATAGTGACTGCTATACCAGCCAAAACTAACACTACACTAAGAATAATAATATATTCAGTTGCCGTTTGTGCTTTTAAGGACGCTTCCATTGTATCTCATAGTACGTAATATCTTGTTGTGCATCTACTATAGCAATAAGTAAATGTTTTTTAGTAGAATGCGCAACTCTATTTTTGGCAGAAAAATCAAACCAAGTAAGCATATCTGATTCTTTAACAGTATACACAATCCATTTTGCATGATCTTGACCTGGCTTTATACCTTTGTCGTACACTCTAAACTCTGCACCAAATTTCAAACCCGTTTGTACAACATATCCTCTATCACGCAAATTTTTATACACCAAATACTGCATATACATCTGCTTTTTTTTTTGCAACCACACCAAAATATCAAAAGGTTTTTTACCTTTCATAATCGTAATTTTGCGCCTACTCACCAAATAAGCAGCTTCCATAAACGACAAATGCACATCATTATTTTTTTGTAAAACACCTATACTATGTCTATCATATAATGACTGCCCTTGAGGTACTACCACGTAATCTGCATAACATATTGCTTCCATATACCAATTATAAACAAGTAAAGTTTATAATAATAACGGTCTTACAATAACGTATGATTGGAACATTTACCCCACTACATCCTTTTTTTTTGGCACCTATGGAAGCTGTTAATTGCGCATCATTTAGAGTACTATGTATGCAACGTGGTGCAAGTGTCGTATATACAGACATGATTGATGCTGATATATTTACTACGTACGCTCAAGAGCATGGCACACAACAAGCACTTCAAAAATTTGTTAACAAACAACCAGATGAAGTACTTGTTATTCAACTCGGAGGAGGGAATGCAAAAAACTTATGTTTTACTGCACAAGCACTCCAACACCAAGCCGTCTATATAGATTTGAATATTGGTTGCCCACTCAGTTACATGACTGGTAAAAAAGGTGGCGTATACTTAATGAAACATCCTAATATCTTGTATAAAATTATTGAGCAGCTCAGAGCAACTATTACCATTCCTTTTACCGTTAAAATTCGCTCCGGCTGGGATGAACACCATATTAATGCTATAGAAGTTGCCTGTAACTTAGAAAAATTAGGCGTTAATGCTATAACACTGCACGCAAGAACAGGAAAACAAGGATACAAAGCACGAGCAGATTGGCCTTTAGTACGAAAAGTAAAAGAACAACTCAACATTCCTGTTATTTTATCAGGAGATGTTACCAATGCATATATGGCTCATATGGCTTTTATCCATACCAAATGTGATTACATTATGTGTGGACGCGGTGCAAAAGCTAATCCATCACTCTTTACTGAATTAACTCAGTATTGGGAACATAAAACACAACCACAAAAACCACTTGGATTATACGTAAAAACAGCACAACAATCACTCAGTGATTTTAAAGACTTTTTACAATTATACAAAGAACGCGAACAACGCTACAAACTCTCTGAACTTATTGATCATGCATTATGGCAAGCAACTGGTGCAAAAAATTATACTGTGCTAGCTCAACGCATACGTAATTGCCAAACCGAACATCAACTGCTTGCAGAAATGAGACGTATGGTGTTTTGAAATTACATAAATCTCCTTATTTTAGTAAATGTAATATACAAGATATCTCGTATCGTTTTAGGAAGCAAACAAAAAATAGGAATATATTTTATCTTACATAAGGCAGTCGAATACGTATACACTTTGTTTTTTTCTATAACTATTATAGTTTTAGAAGTTAAATCCTCATAGTAAGGATACGTTGATCTCGGTTGTATAGGAACGTTTAATGTTTTTGCAAATCGCGTACACAATCTACAACTATCATCATAGATAACTTTCATAACTATACTTAGATATCACCTATTATTAATGTTGTGAAATATAACGAAAAGATAAATAATATATCCGAAAAACCCCCACTATATTCAATCTATGCATCTATATACGTATTAATATATGCAATATTCAAAAAGTATGGATACATTTATAAGTAAAAATAGTCTTACTAATCTTACCATGATAAACATAACAAAAGTATCATCCAAAGGTCAAATTGTAATCCCAGAAAATATGCGTAAAAGTTTACACTTAGAAATGGGTTGTACATTAATTCTGCGAAAGGTAGGAAACAAAATTATTATGATTTCAGAAAAAGATTTTGAACAAGAACATTTTTTATCAGAACAATCACTACAAAAAGATTGGAACAACCCAAAAGATGAACAAGAATGGAAAAAATACATATAAAACAAAAAGATATTTTTTTAGTACCATTTCCTTTTTCTGATTTGTCTACATCAAAAGTTCGTCCAGTTCTTGTCGTTTCCTCTAACACCTTTAATAAACAAACACATGATGTTATTATCTGTGCTATATCTTCTATGTATAGTATGCATTCTATTCCCTTTACTCAAAACGATATAGTACAAGGTATACTATATAATGAATCATACATTAAAGTATCTTCTATTCATAAAATTGAAAAAAAATTACTGATTAAAAAAATTGCAGTATTAAATACGAATACATTTAACATTGAAAAAAAGCAAATTATTACATTATTACAAAAAATCAAAAA
>JBLKON010000098.1:0-3450 GCA_047602725.1 Candidatus Woesearchaeota archaeon | reverse complement strand
GTTTACTTTAAAAAATGTTTGAAAAATGAATAACGTAGTATATACTACGTTTCTATTTTTTGTCTGTAGACTCTTCTTTTTTATCTTCTTCATCTACTTTATAGTCAGCATCTACTACCGTGTCATCTTTTTGAGAAGACTCACCTTCTGGTTGTTGCTGTTGTTGCTGAGCTTCTGCAGCCTTTGCATATAATTTAGTAGATACTTCATTAAACAGCTTCTGTGTTTTTTCAAACTGTTCTTTAATCTTTTGAGCTACACGCGGTTGTTCATCAAGCAGAGCTTTTAATGCTTTGATTTCAGCATCAATACTTTCAATTTCTTTTGCATCTACTTTACCTTCTAGATCTTTAATGATTTTTTCATATTGAAACACTAAACTATCTGCTTGGTTGATAATTTCAATTTCTTCTTTTTTCTTTTGATCCTCTTGTGCATGTACTTCTGCTTCTTTTTTCATCTTTTCAATCTCTTCTTTAGACAAATTGCTACTTGCCGTAATCTTGATAGATTGCTCTTTATTTGTACCTAAATCTTTAGCAGAAACATGTACAATACCATTGGCATCAATATCAAACGTAACTTCCACTTGTGGAACTCCTCTCGGTGCTGGTGGAATACCCATCAAATCAAATTTACCTAAGGATTTATTGTCTGACGCCATTGGACGTTCTCCTTGCAAGACATGAATAGTTACTGCGTTTTGATTGTCTTGAGCAGTAGAAAACACTTGCGATTTTTTGGTAGGAATAGTAGTGTTTTTCTCAATTAATGGAGTCATAACTCCGCCCAATGTTTCAATACCTAGTGTTAAAGGCGTAACATCTAACAATAAGACATCCTTTACGTCTCCACCTAAAATACCACCTTGAATAGCTGCCCCCATAGCAACTGCTTCATCAGGATTAACGGATTTATCTCCTTCTTTTCCTGTAATTTTTTTAACCATTTCTTGTACTGCAGGAATACGAGTAGATCCACCCACAAAAATAATTTTGTCAATTGCTGAAGCATCCATTTTAGAATCTTGAATAGCTTGTAAGGTAGGTTTTTTTAAGCGTTGTAAAATTGGATCAATTAATTGCTCAAACTTTGCCCGACTTACTTCAATATCTAAATGTTTAGGACCATTTTGATCTGCAGTAATATATGGTAACGTAATTTTGGTACTTGTTTTTGTAGAGAGTTCAATTTTTGCTTTTTCTGCAGCATCAATTAAACGTTGATGTGCTACAGCATCACTACGCAAATCAACAGTATGTTGTTGTTTAAACGTATCTGCTAAATAATCAACAATAGCTTTATCAACATCATCTCCACCTAAATAATTGTCACCATTAGTTGCCTTAACTTCAAACACACCATCAGATAACTCTAAAATAGAGACATCAAAAGTACCACCACCAAAATCAAAAACGAGTACGGTGTGATCATTGGTTTTATCCATACCATAAGCAAGGGAAGCTGCTGTTGGTTCATTAATAATACGTAATACTTCTAAACCAGCAATTTCTCCAGCATCTTTGGTTGCTTGACGTTGAGCATCAGAAAAATAAGCTGGAACAGTAATAACTGCTTGCGTTACTTTTTGACCTAAAAAACTTTCAGCATCTGCTTTTAATTTTTGTAAAACAATAGCTGAAACTTCTTGAGGAGAATATTTTTTACCTTCAATGTCTACCGTATAATCTTCACCCATGTGACGTTTAATAGAGCGAATTGTGTGTTGTGGATCAGTAATTGCTTGATTTTTTGCAATTTGTCCAACCGTACGCTCTCCTTTTTTAATATGTACTACAGAAGGTGTGGTTCGTGCCCCTTCTGCATTGGCAATAACAACTGGCTTGCCACCTTCCATGACTGACACACAGGAATTTGTTGTTCCTAAATCTATACCTATAATTTTACTCATTTTCATTTCCTCCTTGATATTTTGCTACTTTGACTTTTGCATGCTTAATAATATCATCATGCAACATATAACCAGGTTCTAATACTTCAACCACGGTATTATCATGTTCTTTGTTATCTGTTTGCTCTACCAATAAAGCCTCATGATGTAAAGGATTAAAAGGAGCGTTATGAGCTTCAATTTTTGTTAGCCCTACATCATGTAATATTTCTTTAAATTTTTGAGCAATATGGGTAAACCCTTCAATATCTTTATGTACTAATGCGCGATCAAAGTCATCAAACAAAGGCAATAATTCTAATAGTAAATTTTTATTTGCTTGACGAATAAGATGCACACGTTCTTGTTCTACTCTGCGTTGATAATTTTGAAATTCTGCTTGCACTCTCTTTAAAGAGTCAGTCAGTGACGTAATTTCTTCTTGTAAAGACTCAATACTCGTCTCTTGTTCAGAGGATTGTGGGGCTTGCTCTTCTGTCATATATACACCTCATACTGGTTGACTTTAAATCAACAGGGTAGAAGTAATCTAAACTCATATATAAAGTTTTTGAAAAATATTTATAAATATGGTCTACTCTTACTTGGTATGCAAGTCCATTATCAGCGTATTACCATTATTAAGACGGGGCGTAGTCCAACAAATACTATTAATGATGAATTACAATGGTTTGGTGGATCTTTGGGATTATTTAGCTTGCGTGATAAGGATAAAAGCTGTTTTCGTATTTTTATTACATTGCTCCAATATGCAAAACAACAACAAGCTATTACCAGTGATGAATTAGCTGCACAATTAGGGTTAACGCGCGGAACGGTAGTACATCATCTCAATAAATTAATGGAATCTGGTATTGTCGTACATCGAGCAAATCATTATGCATTACGTACTACTAATTTAACTGAATTAGTCGAAGAAATAGAGCGTGATGCGAAGCGTATGGTTGCTGATTTAAAAAAAGTGGCTGGAACTATTGATAAAGCATTAAATTTACCTAAATCAGAGTAATGTTTATAAAGAGTTAGGGTGTTCTTGGTTATATGCCTCTGTGGCTTAGTGGTATAGCGTGTGACTTGTAATCACAAGGTCGAGGGTTCAAATCCCTCCAGAGGCTTTTTATGAAGTCTATACAATTTATTATAATTTACTATTTTTCTGTTTTGATCAAACAGCTTTTTTAAAAGACCTGGGAAACAAGAGGGTTTTCTGTTTTAAGTAGAAATCAATATAATAATAGAAATAGTATAGTATTCTCTTCACTCATATTGCTTTTTAAGCTCGTGATACAAAATTTTAGGCACATTATGTAACGTCATTTCCTGCCGACTACTTCCTGCAGTATACACAAAAATAGTAGCATTAGAAAACAATTTATGAATCCACCCTTCTGATTGTTCCAAATGGTCAATTTTGTTATACACAATTGAAATACGTTTTTTATAAAAAATACCTGCATACGCTACTATACGTTGGGGTTGCAACACATACCATTTTCGTTTTACACGCACATACGTATACCATAAACTCAAAGGTAAAA